>NZ_DS989852.1:0-146229 GCF_000155555.1 Coleofasciculus chthonoplastes PCC 7420 | reverse complement strand
CACCCTACATTCCTGGAGTCTTTTACCTTTCTTCAGTCAGCTAGGTATCAATTACGACAGAACCATCTGCAATTCACCAACGGTGCGCTTGATTTCCAGCATCAACAGTCCTTGCTTCGCCGCTTTAGTCGCCAAAACTAGAAAGACGGTATCTTCACCACAACTGGTGAGGATACTCAAACCCTGATCACCCTCTACATAAATACGGTCAATTGTACCGCGAACTAATTCTTTACCAATCCGTTCCCCCAAGGAAAGCATCGCCGCAGACATCGCAGAAACCCGTTCGTCATCCATACCACTGGGTAAAGTCGTCGCCAGAGGTAAACCATCGGGGGTGACAACTGCTGCTCCTTCAACATCAGACGTTGCTGAAGCAAAGTCTTTGATGATCATTCCTAGTTTTTCGGCGTTAATCGCCATTTGGATACTCCTTGTTTAATTTCCAACAGTCTTTGCAGTATATAGATACTCAAAGCTGAGATTTATCCTGTTTCCCCGACGCTGTTACTCTTAGAGTTCAGCACGAACATTCCTGTTGATTTCACCCATAATGGTGTACTCGAACAGATCACAGCCACCCCCTTGTAAAAGTGATTCAATTTGAGTTCCCTGCAAACGCTGATTCAGAAAGGCTTCGAGAAACCCTTGAACCGCCCCCATGGTGAAAGAAGCTACCCGAGTTGAGCCTTGAATTTCACCGAAAGAGTCAAAGGTTTCGCGAGT
This sequence comes from Coleofasciculus chthonoplastes PCC 7420, assembly GCF_000155555.1. GTDB lineage: Bacteria > Cyanobacteriota > Cyanobacteriia > Cyanobacteriales > Coleofasciculaceae > Coleofasciculus > Coleofasciculus chthonoplastes_A. The sequence goes on along the minus strand of NZ_DS989852.1, from coordinate 145,503 downwards.
ATAGACTTTGTAGACATCGCCCTCTTTGATTATCTTGTCAATGACGCACAAACGAGTTCCCTCTTTGCCCAAGGCTAGCTGGGCTTTTTCGGTAATTTCTTCCAGGGAGACGGAGGCATCCTGGTCTACCAAATTTAATTTTTTGGCTAGCTCTTGACCCCGTTGGCGACCTGCAGAAAGCATCGCGATCGCAGCGGCTCTTGTACCCAGGGTCTCCTCGATACCGCTAACGATTGCCTTCATTTCTCCAATGCTGCCAAAGTCTCCCAGTTCTTGACGTGGATCTTTCGCTGAATCTGCCATAGTAATTTCCTAATTTGATGTTCAATTTTTGTTGTAACTAAGAGTTCAACTGTTCAGACAAAAATATGTTTTAACAGCCAAATTCTGTGAGTGGCTTGGTAAATAATCCCTGCTTTTATTATATCCGTAAATAACTGAAATATAGGAATAACAAATACTTTCTTAATTAAGTCACCAGAGAATTGTTTTGACCATAAAAAAATAAATTAATAACTAAAATTATTAATTGTAAAACAATAAATGCCAAGAAGATGATGGAAGCCTGTCAGGGACAGCACAAAATGTTCTTGTAGATTGGGTATAGCGTAAGCGTTACCCGACAGTAACCCGTTGGGTTACTTTACCCTTTGGGTTCTCCATGGCGAGTACGAGAAAGCTTCGCCTAGGTTCCAAGGGGCAAATCTACTTACGTTGACATGCTCCCAAGATAATATTGTGATGCAAATTTACTGAAAATAAATCCAGAATCAATTAATCTTAGTGATAGTTTGTTTAATTTGTAATCTCAACAGTAGTGGCGTGGCACACCTAATTTTATAGATGACGCTTATACCCATAAACTGTAGGGTCGCAAGGACTTGCGCCCGATTCAATGATAAGATTTATCCCACAATTTTAGCTGTGCCACGCCAGTAGGGACAGGAAATTTCCTGTCCCTACAAATGGTGATTGAGAGGTTAAGACAGCCTGGGAGCCTTATGCCTTTCTTTGGTCAGCTAGGTGTGTCAACTAATTACGACAAAACCATCCGCAATTCACCAACAGTGCGCTTGATTTCCAGCATCAACAGTCCTTGTTTAGCCTCTTTCGTCGCCAGCACCAGAAAGACGGTATCTTCACCACAACTGGTCAAGACACTAAAGCCCTTTGCACCCTCGACATAAATCCGGTCAATTGTACCGCGAACTAATTCTTTACCAATCCGTTCCCCTAAGGAAAGCATCGCCGCTGACATCGCAGAAACTCGTTCGTCATCCATACCACTGGGTAAAGTCGTCGCCAGAGGTAAACCATCGGGGGTGACAACTGCGGCTCCTTCAACATCAGAGGTTGCTGAAGCAAAGTCTTTGATGATCATTCCTAGTTTTTCGGCGTTAATCGCCATTTTGATACTCCTTGTTTAATTTCCAACAGTCTTTGCAGTACATAGATACTCAAAGCTGAGATTTTTCCTCTTCCCCTCGACGCTGTTACTCTTAGAGTTCAGGACGAACATTCCTGTTGATTTCACCCATAATGGCGTACTCAAACAGATCACAGCTACCCCCTTGTAAAAGTGATTCAATTTGAGTTCCCTGCAAACGCTGATTCAGAAAGGCTTCGAGAAACCCTTGAATCGCCCCCATGGTGAAAGAAGCTACCCGAGTTGAGCCTTGAATTTCACCGAAGGAGTCAAAAGTTTCGCGAGTATAGACTTTGTAGACATCGCCCTCTTTGATAATTTTGTCAATGACGCACAAACGGGTTCCCTCCTTGCCCAAGGCTAGCTGGGCTTTTTCGGTAATTTCTTCCAGGGAGACGGAGGCATCCTGGTCTACCAAATTTAATTTTTTGGCTAGCTCTTTACCCCGTTGGCGACCTGCAGAAAGCATTGCGATCGCAGCGGCTCTTGTACCCAGGGTCTCCTCGATACCGCTAACGATTGCCTTCATTTCTCCAATGCTGCCAAAGTTTCCCAATTCTTGACGTGGATCTTTCGCTGAATCTGCCATAGTATTTTCCTCATTTAATGAACAAGATTTGTTGGCATTAAGAGTTTAGCTGTTCAGGCAAAACTATGTTTTAACAGCCAAATACTGGGAGTAGTTCCAGTAAATGTTTTCTATTTGTGTTGTAGCACTTTATCTTTAATATGTCTGCATATTCAGGATTTTTTAAATTCATTAACTATAGAATTTATAATCAAATTAACTCTGGTTGTAATTTTCAATAATTAAAGTTATTTTTTTATTAAAAATAATCATTTTGACAGTTTAAACGCTATCTATAGGGAGTAAAGGTGGGCATTGCCCACCTACATACAAGAGAACCTTCTGCCTTTCTTTGATCAGCTAGGTGTCAATTACGACAGAACCATCCGCAGTAAGGTGGGCATTGCCCACCCTACATACAAGAGAGCCTTCTGCCTCTGTTTGATCAGCTAGGTGTCAATTACGACAGAACCATCTGCAATTCACCAACGGTGCGCTTGATTTCCAGCATCAACAGTCCTTGCTTTGCCGCTTTAGTCGCCAGCACCAGAAAGACGGTATCTTCACCACAACTGGTCAAGACACTAAAGCCCTTTGCACCCTCGACATAGATCCGGTCAATTGTACCGCGAACTAATTCTTTACCAATCCGTTCACCTAAGGAAAGCATCGCCGCAGACATCGCAGAAACCCGTTCGTCATCCATACCACTGGGTAAAGTCGTCGCCAGAGGTAAACCATCGGGGGTGACAACTGCTGCTCCTTCAACATCAGAGGTGGCTGAAGCAAAATCTTTGATGATCATTCCTAGTTTTTCGGCATTAATAGCCATTGTCATACTCCTTGTTCAATTTCAAATAGTCTTTATCGCGATAGATACTGAACGAAAACTTGAACCCTTTTAATGATTGACTGCAGGAAGAGCGGCGTACTCTAATAGATCAAAATTGCCACCCCGTAAGACGGATTCAGATTGAGTTCCCCGTAGGCGCTTACCTAAAAATGCTTCGAGAAATCCTTGAATTGCCCCCATGGTGAATGTACATTGCCGTGATGAGCCTTGAGATTCGCCGGCTGAACAAACAGTTTCGTGAGTATAAACCTTGTAGATATCACCCTCTTGGGTAACTTTGTCAATGACGCACAAACGAGTTCCCTCTTTGCCCAAGGCTTCCTGCATTTTTACCGTCACATCTTCCAGGGACATCGAGGAACCCTTGCCCGCCAAATCCAGATCTTCGGCTAGCTTTTTACCTCGTTGGCGACCCGCAGAAATCATCGCGATCGCGGCAGCTTTTTCGCCCAGCGCTTCTTCGACACCGACAACGATTGCCTTCAAGCAAACAATGCTGCTAAAGTCTCCCAGTTCTTGACGTATTTCATTCTGTGCAATTGCCATAATATTTTCCTCATTTGATGCTAAAAATTCTGACATTGATAGTTTGTTTAGCTGTATAAAAATAATATTTCTATACAGCTAATTTTTAGGGTTAGTTTTAGGTAATAATCCCTACTTCTGTTTTAGCAATTAATTATGAAAATGTCTGTAGTTTTCTATGATGTTTTTATGAAGCATATATAAAGTCTATGGCTGAGTATATTTTTAAGAAAAAAATAAATTAATTGGCGCAATCAATGCCTGCACCAATGCAATATTGTCAAGCGATAATTTTTACGGCAAAAATAAATTAAATTGAGTAATCGTTCGTTTGATTTCTAATTTCAACAGTCCCGGCTTAGCTGTTTTTCTGGCTAAAACCAGAAAAACAGCATCTTCCCCGCAACTGGTTAAAATACTTAAGCCATAGTTACCTTCGACAGAAATGCGAGCAATAGTTCCCCGAGCCAGTTCCTTACCAATCCGCTCACCCAGAGATAACATCGCTGCTGATATTGCCGATACCCGTTCATCATCCATATCAACTGGCAAACTAGCAGCTATGGGTAAACCATCAGGAGTAATCATTGCTGCACCTTGCACATCAGGGGTATTGCTTACAAAGGTTTGTAAAATACGCCCTAATTTGTAAGGATTAATCGCCATAGCCGTCGTTTTGCTTAAATTGATTCAATAATCTCCTTTGTGCAAACGTCATGTAGAGACGTTCTCAGAGAACGCCTTTACTCAAATCATGACGATGTTCAGCTTTTTTGCGTATTTATTTTATTGACGCTATTCTGTACTCGTACAATCCAATTGCAAAAACCGGATTATTTTTGGACAGCGCCTAAAATCTTGTACTCGAAAACGTCGTGAGTTCCTTCCCGTAATGTTGATTCAGTCTGAGTTCCCCGTAAACGCTTACCTAAAAAGGCTTCAAGAAACCCTTGAATTGCCCCCATCGTAAATGTGCATTGACGAGACGAGCCTTGAGGTTCACCTGCTGAACAAACAGTTTCGTGAGTATAGACTTTATATCCTTCGTCTTCCTGGATGATCTTGTCAACCACGCACAAGCGAGTCCCCTCTTTACCTAAAGCGTACTGAACTTTTTGGGTCACATCTGCTAAAGAAACTTCTTTGCCCTTGTCCACTAATCCAAGCTTTTCAGCTAACATTCTGCCCCGTTGACGACCCGCAGAAATTAGTGCAATTGCGGTAGCTTTATCGCCTAAAGCTTCTTCAACACCAGTAATAATGGCTTTGAGGCAAATAATACTGCTAAAGTCTCCAAGTTCTTGGCGTAGTTCATTCTGTGCAATTGCCATATCCATCTCCTTAGTTGTATTGATTTGACTGTAATCGGTTAACTTTCTATTTACTATTTCTCAATTAAAAGCATCATATCAGATATTTCTCTATAAAAGTATTTTTAAGTTTTATTAAAGGCAAATCAAATACTTTTATGATAATATTGTAAGTTTAGAAAATGGCTTGCAAGTTCATTTAAATAACTTTATTTATTAAAACATTTAGTGCAGTTACAACCGAATTTTTTAGTCGAGGATTAACCTTCAAAATAGCTGGACAATCTTTAGCATTTAAAATGCCTAAATGTTTGACTATTTCTTCTGTCGGTATAGCCCCCGAACAATCAGTATGAGTTAAACCAATAACCATCGGTACTTGAACGCGATCGTTCATAAACGCTAAAATATCTTTAGCGTAGGAAAAACTATCTGCTTGATTAGCCTTCACCAGTAGAATATAAGCATCAGCCCCTTTAATTAAAATATCCCACATAAAATCAAAGCGGGTTTGACCGGGAGTCCCATATATATGTAAGATTTTATTGGCATCTAAAACCAATTTACCAAAGTCAAACGCAACGGTAGTTTTATCCTTAAATGAGGATTCTATTTCCGAATTACTAACCTTACGTTCTATTTCTACAACATCAATTTCACTAGCTGTACGTACAAAAGTAGACTTACCTGCTCCTACAGTTCCAGTTATGACTATACGTATATTTTTCATAAAAATTATTTGATCATTTTTTGCTGTTAGTTTTATTATGTGGCATAACGATATCATAAATAATTACTACATAAAGTTGTTTTATTGACCTCCATAAATCCAAAAGCTAAATCACGATTATCTTGAACTAAAAGAATACTTTCATTGTTTGATTTGTAAGGAAAAACAGAAAATGCTGTCAAGGGTATAATTGAGTAATGTCAGGATATTTATTGCTTTTTTGCAGTTAATTAAAGACTTTTAAATAGTGCCTGACAATTGTTATTTGCTTTACATCAAGATAGACTTAAGGTCACCAAGCGCCCGTTTTATTTCCAACATCAAAAGTCCTTGTTTAGCTTGTTGAGTGGCTAAAACGAGAAATACAGCATCTTCACCACAACTGGTCAAAATACTCAAGCCTTGGTTACCTTCAACATAGATGCGATCAATTGCACCTCGAACCAGTTCTTTACCAATTCGTTCCCCTAAAGATAGCATCGCCGCAGACATGGCTGATACCCGTTCATCATCCATATTACTAGGCAAAGTAGTTGCCAGAGGTAAACCATCTGGAGTGACAATAGCAGCACCTTCAACATCATTCGTCGCCGAGACAAAATCCTTGAGAATATGTCCTAATTTTTCAGAATTGATCGCCATTGATTGTTTGTACTCCTGCTGAAATTTGAGAGATTGCTAATACAGTTAAGCGTTGAGTTACATCGAAGCTGCACCTGTGGAAATGAGGCGTTTGAATAAGCCTTCTGTCCAGCCAGTTTCTTGAAGTACAGCGGCTGACGTGACTTCAATGTAGGCTTGTTCAATAAATGCCAGATCAATCATGCAAATTAGACTGAGGGCATCCCGTAATTCTTCATTTTTGTCTGCCTCTTTTAGCTTTTGACCTACAGCATTAACCACAATTGCCATGGCTGGAACCACATGTTGCGGTCCAATGCCAATCTGCACATGCACTAAACCAATTCGCCAGCGGCGATCGGCATAAGCATTACCCCAATCATCTATACCTGTAAACATTTCGTAAAACCATTGAGTAAAGGTTTCACGTAGGCGATGCATCCGTCCTTCTTTGGCATTTAAAATTTCGCTCATTTCTGGATCTCGTCCCAAATAGGCATAGAAATGATCTGCCATTTCTGGAGCGATGTCTTTACCCCAATCTGCGTTAGCTTTGAGGATTGCTTTGTCTTCATCGGTAAAGCTAATACGCTTTGCCATTGTTTCCATAAATGCATGAGCATCTAAAGCCATAGTTTTCTCCTACCAGCATGAATTTTTAATCTTCTTCATTGATAACAAATTATTTTTACGTTTGTCCATATTTTTTTGTGTTGATTTTGTGAAAAAATTTGACCATAAAATTAAGCAGCACATTTTATTTAAATGCCAAATAAAAAGCAAAGTATGGCATTTAAATAAAATGAATATAACGCACCCTTAGAACTGTAATTGACTTCAAGGATATTCAAGTGTTAGAAAATAGATGGCAAATAGAATGAATGCTATCGTATATTGCTAGACTAATGCCGAACTTTATCAGCCTAAACTAATGCTGTGTTAACACTAAGCTGTCATGCATTTAAATTGGGTATTAGTAGCGAGCAAGATGCAAAGCCTGCGGCATGGCTTCGCTAAAGCCTGCGGCATGGCTTCGCTAAACGCACTACAAGGCTTTCGCCATTACTAATATTAAGGTTTAAATGCCGAACAGCTTAACATGGCTACAAAAACTAAATCTGCCTCAAACCTTTGCCAATGACAAAGGACAAATGACATAACGTTCCTGACATTACCTTTTTTCGTGAGTTAGCAGATAAGTCCGGAGCGTTAGCTCAAATTAGTATTGTGGTTATCTCTAGTCTTGTCTCCAGATATACAGTTTCGCTTATGTATATTTTTATTATTTGTGATCATAATTTAAGGACACTTCGCTTTTTTTGCACAGAAGGGGAAGCCTGAAAGCCCCTCCAAAGAAAGAATATATTCCGCTTCCCTCCCCTTGTAGGGGAGGGCGAGGGAGGGGTCTGACGCCCCAGTTAATTGACCAGCAGTATCCTGGAAAAAGTCAGGGTGTGGGTAAGAGACTTACCGAACTAGCCCAAACTGACTTTAATCTGGGTAACAGTTCGACCTATATCTAAGTAGAGAGCGCCTTGTTTGGCATCTTTCCCAGCCAAAACGATGAATACGGCTTCTGGACCGCAATCGGTCATAATGCTGTAGCCGTCATCACCTTCGACTAAAATGCGACTGGTTTGACCTCCCAAGAGTTCTTTGGAAATCCGTTCACCCAGAGACAGCATGGTGGCGGACATTGCTGAGATACGCTCTTCAGCCACTGATCCGGGCAAGCTAGACGCCAGGGGTAAACCATCCGGCGTGACAATTGCAGCACCTAGCACGTCAGTTGTCGTTGAGACAAAATTCTGAACCAGGTGACTCAGTTTCTGAGTATTGATTCCCATTTTTGTGTTTCTCCTTAACGTTAATAGAGGACAATGAAGTTAAGTTCATGTAACTAGGACAAGCATGGCTGACTGGTTCGATGTTATAGCTACCTACTTCTGGGTTTTAGCCCAAACGGTAAGGCTACCCAGTCAGCTCACGATGAGCAAATGAAATGGCGGCTAAGAGAAGATTTGCCGAGTGTGATAGCAGAGCAATCCTCATTAGCTGCTTTTTGTCGAATTACTCAACAGTAATAAACTCGAACAGGTCGTAAGAGTCACCTCGAAGGACTGATTGTGTTTGTGAACCCTTTATTTTTTGCTGAAGCAGTTCGGTTAAAACGCCCCAAACTAAACCGAGGGTAAAAGTACATTTAGGAGGTTCTTCATCAGTTCCGCCGATCGCGCAGAGGGTTTCTTTGGTGTAAACCTTGACAGTGTCGCCCTCTTGGGTGATCTTGTCAATGATGCATAAACGAGCGCCCTCTTCACCCAAAACTTCGGCGATTTGCTTGGTTGCATCTTCCAAGTTTTGGGTCGTCCCTTTGAACCCTAACTTTCCCGCTAGTTCTTGCCCATGCTTACGACCAGCCGCCGTCAGAGCAACGGCTGTCGCTTTTTCACCTAAGGCATCGCTCATCCCTTCAACCAGCGCCCGGAAGGATTCAATACTGCTGAATTGTCCTAATTTATCTCGTTTGAGTTCTAACACGTTGACTCCTTATTTTTGACAACATAGAGTTGGAACACTTCATCAACCAATAAGGTATTTAGCAAGGAAATTATAGCCAGTTAAATTACCATTAATTCAAGAATTTCTTGAATAATAAATTCTTGAATATAGATATTTAGCTGGTTTTAGACATATTACCCTGCTGTTTCTATGAATACTATACCGATTGAATTGATGCAATCCGGAAACTTATATGTTTTTTTTGCCCATCTAGACATTGATAGTTCTGTTATTTACAATTAGTATAGTCCCCTATTTTTTTAAAAAATTCATTTTAAAAAGAATTTTACTTCAAAATATAAAATAAATATAAAAATCTAGATACTCATATTTGCGTAAAAATAGATAGAGTCTCCGTGAAGAAAGCTGTATCAACAATCCAGTGAAACTTAGTGGATACATTATTAACCTGCAAGTCCCTAAGAAAAAGTGGTCAAGATGCTTGCACTAAGAATGATGAATTGGCAACTTGAGTATGCACCCCCTGCTAGCCATAGCACAATGACAGGTCTGGAACATGGCTTTCATTAACTTGACACCACTGCTCTTGAGTCCGTCCCTGTGTACTTCTTATCTAAAACGTTTCGCTCTACTGAAATTCTCTCTCTGTTCAATTGTATTACATGCAATACATTTGGCAAGTCTTGACACGGACTCAACCCATATAAGCTAATAAGTAAGCTATAATATAGACATGTGTTGAAAAGGATAAAACAACTCTCTATTTTTCTCTGAATCATGGAATTTAGCCTCGAAAACTTGACACCATCTTTCAGATTTGCTAAGGAGAATCTATTCAAAAAAGAATAGTCCTAAGACTCATTAAAATCTGTTGATTAGAGTAAATCAACCATCAGGGCAAAAACTGAGACAATCCTAAGAATTTTGAGTGTCTTCAGCAATACAGCCCAGGATTTGTAGAAAAACTAGCTAGTGCAGCGCACTTGAATTTAGCCAAGACCTCTGAGTTCAGCGTCGCTACAGGTGTTCATTTTTCGGAAAACCCTGTAACCTGTATCCCACCTCATTACGTTATCAGCCTTTGGCATCGAACTCAGGTTAATACAACGCCGCGATTCAGCGGTAAGGTGAATTATGTTTGAATTAATCGTCCAAAACGAGATTGTCGGGGAAATCGTGTTTAGCATCGCTCCCGATGGGTTTGGTGTCATTAATCTCATCGAAGTTAAGCCTAACTGTCGAGGTAAAGGATTCGGAAATCAGCTTTTAAACGAAGCCATCGCTCAACTTAAATGCCAAGGCGTTAAAGGAATACGTCTAACTCCGATCAAAACTAAGACTCCTTTTATCGTAGATTGGTACAAAAAGAAAGGATTTGTCTTAAACAGAGACAGAATGCTTTTAACGTTTTAACCGTTGCATTCGGGTCATACTGAGATCTTACGCCAGTAGCAAGAGGGTTTTCTATAGTGGCGTGTAAAATTGGGGAATAGATTTTGCGGGTTTTAGGTGCACACATCGGTCATCCGTGTCAACTTAAGGTCGAAAACCAATGCTGGTAAGGTTTTCAGCTATGTCTATTTACTGCTCAAAAATTCCCCCCTCATCCCCTAACCCCTTCTCCCACCCTGGGGAGAAGAGGAACCAGATTCTCTTACTCCCCTCTCCCCGGCGTGGGAGAGGGGTTGAGCTTAAGTTGACACCAATGCACATCGGTGCGCCCCTACAATTTGGTAAAAAACCTTATCTTTTTCCGCTTCTACATACCAATAAATAATGTAGAGGCGTAGTATGCTACGTCTCTACTAACGGCGGCTTTTTTCTTTTAAATTATCATTTAAAAAAATAAAAAGCCGCTCTTTTTACACATTAGGTGAGTACAGTAAACTCAAACAAATCGTAACTGTCACCCCGGAGTACTGATTCCGTTTGACTTGCCTTCAGTTTCGATTGGAGTAGTTCACCTAAGACTCCCCAGACTAAACCGAGTGTAAAGGTACACTTGGGAGGACTTTCCTCGGTTCCACCGATCGCACAGAGGGTTTCTAAGGCATAGACTTTGATCGAATCACCGTCCCGAACAATGCGATCAATGATACAAAGACGAGAACCTTTTTCTCCCAAAAGTTCCGTGATTTGTTTGGCGGCATCATCTAAGTTTTGTTCGGAACCGTTGAAGCCCAACTTTGCAGCAACTTCCTTACCGTGCTTCCGACCCGCAGAAGTCAGTGCTACGGCTGTAGCCTTGTCTCCTAAAGCGTCTGTCATGCCTTCCACAATCGCTCGGAAGGATTCAATGCTGCTGAGTTGTCCTAGTTTATCGCGTTTTATTTCTAACATATTTGCTCCTTACTTTTAGGATAGATTAATGAGATGTGTTCTTCATTTATCTAGGTGTTTAGTTATACAGAAGTAAGTCGATAAGTTTCTTGATGTTTAGGTATGATTAACAACCAAGCCTAAACATCAAGAAACTCTCAAGAGTTTACACTCATTTTTACATCTGTAATACTTTTAAACCATACTAAGCTTAGCTTAAAACTCCGGAAAAAGCCCAACATTTTCTGGTTCTATCAATCAAAAAAATAAAACGAAATATTGTTAGGTGCAAAATAATACAAATTGAATAATTCGTTTCCCCGCAAGTTTCCAAAAATATATCAACTCTAACAAATAACGTTCAAGTTTTAGGTCAGTGGGGTCGTTTGCGAATAAATTTGGATATTTCGGCGTTGCATCGCTTGTTCAAATAATTCCGTTGTCAGCGCTTGTTCAACTGACCAAATACCCGGTTTACTGAGTTGACCTGCTAGTATAAACTGGGCAATACTGCCTGTACATGCACCAGCCGCTGCTGCCGTATTTTCATGCACCAAGGTTGAGATAACAGTGACAGGTTTGCCAGCCTGGTAACCTGTGACTTGGGCGCGAATGGCAATTCCAATCCCACTGATGCGATCGCTAAATTGGGTCATGCGGTAGCTGAGTTGGGACAAATACTCGATATTTTCGGGTTTCCTTAACCAATCGGCGGGAAACAGATGGGCGGTGATCCAGGTGAGGTGGTTATAAATATCGGGAATTGAGCCAAACTTGGTGATCACCGTTTTCACGGGGAAGGAGTTGACAAGGGTAACAGTTTCAGGTATATCGAACCAGTAGACGCCGACTTTGCCATAAGGTTGGGGGAAATGAACCGTTTCGCGATCGCTATAGGGTTTTACCTGACGCCACTGGTTATTAATCCACGCCTCAAAGGGTTCTGTTAACCCCAGAAACGTGGTTCGCATCACGGTGACGCCAGCCCCACCGGAACCGGCTACACCATAACTCAGGTGAATGGTTTCCGGCTGATCCAATTGTTCAACCGCCTGACGCACCATGCTATTGGAGATTCCCGGAAAAACCCCGGTATTGATAATCGCCGTGACACCCGCCGCCGCCGCTGCTTCGTGATAGGGGAAGGCTTTGTGGATAAAGGCGCGATTATCACTCACATCCAGATAATTTACGCCCATCTCAATGCAAGTTTCGAGAACCGAGGCGTCTCGATAGAGAAAAGGACCCGCACAATGGATAACCAGATTATGAGACGCGATCGCATCCCTCAACCCATCGCGATCGGCTAAATCTAGGGTGAGAAACTGCACCTGCGGCGAAAATGCTGTCTCCGATGTCCGGTGACGCCCTGTAATCGTAATTTGTACTTGGGTATGGGCAATCAGATCTTGCATAACATTGCTGCCGATACGTCCTCGTCCTCCCAGAATCAAAACTCGGTCTGTCATTGCCCAATTTAGTAATATCCTTACTGAAGCTTACCAAGTCCTTTACCCCTGAGATCAAGGTTGCCGCTACCTGGGAGTCCAAAGTTATCCATTCAAACGTCAAAATATGGTCTGTTGATAAGTTATAGTAAATGTGCTTACCGAAAAAATCCGGATGGATACGGCTGGACTCGGTAAGGAGTGACGTATCTCCGCCCAAGTTGAGATACATTCCATCCCTGACCAATGCAGATAGCTGATCCAAGGAAAACAGAATGAAGTTACTCCCGAGAGATATCTCTATAATCTCTCCAGAGGATAAAAACTGCCTAAAAACGACACCTCTTCTCAGTCCAAAAGTTTGGCTGATTTGAATTGTCGCGGCTATACTGGCAAGGTCTGGATATTTCTGTAATCGGCAGTCATAAGTAGTATATGAGTCCTGTGGTTAAAGTTGTTCAACCCTCTGGTATCTTAGATGGCACAAAAGCCGGTCAATTTCGTCAAGAGATTAGCGACCTTGTGCAATCGAATGCCGACATCGTATTGATTGATTTTCAAGACGTTACCTTTATGGATAGTTCGGGCTTAGGGGCGCTGGTTCTTGCCCTTAAGACCGTTCGTGCTGCTGGGGGAAAGCTCTTTGTTTGCTCAGTCAACGAACAGATCAAAATGTTATTTGAACTGACAAGCATGGATCGGGTGTTTGAAATCTTTCCCACACGAGAAGCGTTTGAGGAGGCTGTCTCTTCTAGTGCATAATTCTCTGGGTTAGCCCAATTTGGCGAAACCCAGTAAGAATCCCCGTGCGGAAGGGAAAGTGTTAAGCTCCTAAGTCACTGATCACCTTTTAGTAACAACCCGCCAGGAATGCAAATCCTTGGCGGGAAATTCTTCTATGCAAATATGGGGTTCTATGGCTGATACCCAATCCGTTTGTGTAAAGGTTTGAGGGGTATTTACAAAACTTAATACGAATGGCGCTGACTGGTATGCTGCACCCTACGGTATATCAAGGTTTTGTTGAGGCACCATTGGTTAGAGACGCGCCATGGCGCGTCTCTACATAAATGATGTGTCCTAACAGCCATGGCGGTTGCTATAACTTAAAGGGGAGATTGACATCCTCCCTGGCGTGAACGCACAGGGATTCCTCACCACGCCACCTTTTTAGGGGTGGTCGCTGAATGGGGGTCAACCCAAATTGAGAGCGGGAAACCCCGACGTCAGCCGTTCCTTCGCCAGCTTAGGAAGTCGGGGAGCCTATCTAGTCAAAGTTAATTTCTAGCAAAGACAAATCATCATCGAAAAAGTCTTTGGGGTTTAATATGTCAACGCCCTCTAAGATCGAGTTTAGATTACACGAGCTATCTATTCTACACTCACCCAGAAGTTTGACGAATGAGTCAAGTCCCCAGATATTACCATCAGGTTGGTGAATCTCGTAAATCCCATCGCTGAAAATGTAAAGGGAACTGGATTCGCTGACGTCGCAGCTATCATCAACATACTCAGCCTCAAGCAGCATACCCACAGGCAGTCCCGTTGTCTTCAAGAGATTGACCTCCCGACTAGAGGATGGCTTACCCGAGAATAAGACCGCCGGTGGATGTCCAGCACTGGCATAAACAAGTTGACGCTTTGTCCGATTATAGACTCCATACCAGATGGTAAAGTATTTATCGTTGCGTGCTGTCATTTGAAAGGTCTGGTTTAATCCTCGCAGAACGTCGCTGGGTTGGTAATAGTCAATATTCGGCAGGGTGCGTGATCTCAATAGATTTAACACCGAAAGCGTTGGTAAGGCGGCTCTCAAGCCATGCCCAGCCGTATCTAATAGATAAATTGCCAGGTGTTCTGAATCTAACCAGTAGTAATCGAAGCCATCACCTCCTAATTGCCGAGAGGGAATGAATCGAGAGTCAATAGTCACAGGCGGTTCAGTCATCTGGTCTGGCAGAATAGAACGGACGTACTCCGCCGCTTCTGCGAGTTCCATTTCTAGCAACTGTTTTTGGTGCTGCAAATCGCGGCTTAGTTCATGTAATCTCAAGCCGGAACGTACTCGCGCCTGCAACTCAGCGATTTCGATTGGCTTACAGATAAAGTCATCTGCCCCAGCATCCAGTCCCTTGACGCGATCGCCAACGGAACCGAGAGATGTCAGCAAAATGAACATAGTGGTTGATAGTGCTGGGGTTGCCTTAATTTGACGACAGACTTCTAGTCCGTTCATCCTTGGCATAATCCAATCACAAATGACCAACGCCGGACGCAACTGCTGCACAAGTTCAAGACCCTCTTCGCCGTTACTAGCGATGGTGACGTCATAACCTTGGTTATGAAGCGTCCGTTTCAGCAGTATTTGAATGGCAGGGTCGTCATCAATAATTAGAATTTGGGTCATGGCATCGAGATAATACAAGTCACTCAAGGAGATTGCAGATGCACGCGCTTACAACAAGAAGGAAGACTCGATGAAGCTATGGGTACTTTCATGAGAAAGTGATAAAGATCGCAAGGTCAGTGAATAAATGGTAGAGCAAGGGATAAATCTAGGGTAGACTGGATTTTTTCACAGGGAGTATCTGTTCATTTTAATTCTGGCTTTGATGTCGTTGATGTGAAAGGCTTTGAACAGTTGAGAGAGCTTCAAACATTTAGCAAGCAATTTCCTTCCGACCTGAATGCGTTAGACCAGGTTTTATCCTGGTTTGGGGAGCTTCACCCCTCCTCAATCGAAACAAAAGTCTGGTTACAGTGCAAACTAGCGCTTGCGGAAGGATACACTAACGCGGTGAAATATGCCCACAAAGACCTGCCGCCCAGTGTTTCCATTGAGGTTGAGGTAATTCTGGGGCAATCGCCCCAACGCCTAGAGATACGGGTCTGGGACAGTGGAGCGCCTTTTGATTTTGAACGGCGGCTCCGAACTCCGTCGTCCTTGCCTGCTGATCAGGCGGAAGGAGGGCGAGGATTGGCTATCATGCAAAAAATTGCCGATAAGCTCAGTTATACACGCATGGATGATAACCGCAACTGTTTGACGATTGTTAAATTTTATTAAAAATCCCGGCAGCCCGGTGTCGGGAAGCAGGGGAACGGGGATACCAGGTGCAGGGTGCATATTTCAGACGTGGTCGTCTACGTCTGGGGCAAAGAGACCGGGAAAAAATTGATCGGCTTTCTGATAAGCGAAAACCCAGCTTCTCAAGCTGGGTTACTGTTTAGGCTTTACCTTCAATTGCTCTATCTGCTCCGAATAACTTAATCAAACTGGGTTAAATCTAGCTTGATGCTCAAGCTTAATTCAGCGGCTTACCTGGTGAATCACCATTTAGCGACCGCTGCCGCGATTGTCATCGTTGCCCTTAGCATCAAACGTAAGACGCTTGGCTGATTGATTGGATAAAATGACTACGCTTTCACGTTCTCCCCTAAAGTAGGATGCTGGTAAAAACTTCCTCATGTTGTTGCACATCGCTTGTAGATCTCCGTGTCCAAGTTGCTACAGCCTTTTTTCCAATCGACAGCGTGCAAATCAGGACAAACCCTAAAATTGGGAGTAGGATGGGCAGGGGCTTGGGGAGATGAGGGAGATGAGGGAGATGGGGAAGCTGGGGAGATGAGGGAGATGAGGGAGATGGGGAAGCTGGGGCAGAAAAAATTCGATTTAGAAGTTATAGCAGCTATAGCAGCTACCTTGGCAGGGAAAGGACATTCTTTACTATTCCCTGTTCCCTGTTCCCTAATCTCAACCGTTAACTTTAATGAAAGTCCACCTACTTAGTGCTATTCAGAGCAGTATTGGTATGCGGATATGGGGAATCCATTCACGAGGATGTCAAAATAGAACTACTGCACACTGAACCCTGTGGGGTACAGTGTTTTTCGTCCCGTCCCCCTGTCGTCACCTATTGGAAAGAGCGAGTGTGAACGTTTCGACCCCGAAGATAGAACTTGACCCCAAAAATCTGTTTCCGTTTCCTCTGGATCAATTTCAGCTCCAAGCGATCGCGGCGCTGAATGCGAATCACTCGGTTGTTGTCTGCGCCCCCACAGGTTCTGGGAAGACGTTGATTGGCGAGTATGCTATTTACCGCGCTTTGTCAAGAGGAGGGCGAGTTTTTTATACCACTCCCTTGAAAGCCCTCTCCAACCAGAAGCTGCGAGATTTTCGGGCTACGTTTGGTGCGGACAATGTGGGTCTGGTTACGGGGGATGTTTCCATTAATCGGGACGCGCCAATCTTGGTGATGACCACGGAAATCTTCCGCAATATGCTTTACGGCACACGCATTGGGGAAATTGGTACGTCCCTAGAAGGGGTGGAAGCGGTGGTCTTGGATGAGTGCCATTATATGAATGACCGACAACGGGGTACGGTTTGGGAGGAGTCGATTATTTATTGTCCTCCAGAAGTTCAGCTTGTTGCCCTATCCGCTACGGTGGCGAATTCCGATCAACTAACGGACTGGTTGAACTTAGTTCATGGCGCAACCGAGCGAATTTATTCCGACTTTCGACCGGTTCCCTTACAATTCAGCTTTGCCAACCCGAAGGGCATTTTTCCCCTGCTGGACTCTAACCAAACAAAGTTAAATCCTCGTCTCAAACCGAAACGCAACAAAGGGAGAGGACGGGGGGGACGCCCAGAAAGCCCCAGTAATGCCTTTGTGCTGGCGCAACTCCAGCAACGGGATATGTTACCCGCGATTTATTTTATTTTCTCTCGTCGCGGTTGCGATCGCTCGGTGGAGGAGTTGGGAGAGTTGTCTCTGGTTAATGCCAAAGAAGCGGCTGAATTGAAAAAGCGCATTGACGAATTTTTACGTCGGAATCCAGAAGCGGGTCGGGCGGGGCAAGTAGCCCCCCTGTATCGCGGCATTGCTGCCCATCATGCGGGGATTTTACCGGCTTGGAAGGGGTTTGTGGAAGAGTTGTTCCAATTAGGGCTGGTTAAGGTGGTGTTTGCCACTGAAACTCTAGCGGCGGGAATTAATATGCCCGCTCGCACCACCGTAATTTCTACCCTCTCAAAACGAACCGATCGCGGACACCGACTGCTGACAGCATCGGAATTTCTGCAAATGGCAGGTCGAGCCGGACGCCGGGGGATGGATGCCACGGGTTATGTGGTCACAGTACAGACGCCGTTTGAAGGAGCAAAGGAAGCGGCGTATCTCGCCACCAGTCAGGCTGACCCCTTAGTCAGCCAGTTTACGCCCAACTACGGGATGGTGCTGAACTTACTCCAAACCCACACCCTTCCGGAAGCCAAGGAGTTGGTGGAACGCAGTTTTGCACAATACCTGGCGACACTGTACCTCCAACCCCAGCAACAAGCGATTACGGAGTTAACCACAGAACTGGCAAAATTAGATATTCAACTAGCACCCGTTGACTTAAACGCCCTGGGGCGATACGAAAAACTCAAGGAACGGCTCAAAGAAGAACGGCGATTACTCAAAACCCTACAACGGCAAGCCCAAGCCGCACAAGTGGCGGAAATTGCCCAAATTATCCCCGAAGCGCCCTTGGGTACGCTACTTTCGCTCAAAGGCAAGTATATTCCAGTTCCGGAACCGATTCCGGCGATATTAGTCGCGAAGGAAAAAGGGCGGGGACAATCCCCCTATTTAGTCTGCTTAAGTGCCGATAATCGCTGGTATATAGCCACAACCGCCGATTTGGTTGGGGTGCATGGGTGGTTAGAGATGATTGATTTAACGGTGCTGAACCCACCCGCTGAACTCACACTCAAGCCCGGTCAAACTAGACGGGGTACACCAGACACGGAAGCGATCGCAGCTCAAATTCCCACCGATATAGAACCCATGGTCGCACCTGAAGTTGAGGCGCAGCAGCATCGAATGGATGCGGTAAAAGCCCAACTAGAAGATCATCTGGTGCGACAATGGGGGAATCCGTCTCAACTGATTAAGCGTCATAAACGTCGTTTAGCCCTACAAGAGGAAATCAACAATCGTCAAACCCTTTACCGGGAAAACCAAGCGATGCACTGGCAAGAATTTCTCAACCTGATCGAAATTTTAAGGACATTTGGTTGTCTGGAAGATGTCAAGCCGACATCATTGGGGCAAGCAGCCGCAGCGATTCGCGGGGATAACGAACTGTGGTTGGGGTTAGCGTTGATGTCTAGTGCGTTTGATCAGTTAGATCCGCACCACTTAGCCGCCTGCGCCTGCGCTTTGGTTACGGAAACCCCGCGTCCGGATAGCTGGACAAATTATCCCCCCTCAGAACCTGTACTGGCGCCATTAGATAGTTTGAGACAAACTCGCCATCAGTTGTTTCGAGTCCAACGTCGCTATCAGGTGGCTCTGCCGATTTGGTTAGAACGGGATTTAATTGGGTTAGTTGAGCAATGGGCTTTGGGTGTGGAATGGACAGAGCTTTGTGCGGATACCAGTTTAGATGAAGGGGATATTGTGCGATTGTTGCGCCGCACGGTCGATTTTCTATCTCAAATTCCTCATGTACCATTCCTATCGGATGGCTTAAAACGGAATGCTATTCGAGCGATTCAATTATTGGATCGCTTCCCGGTTAATGAATTGGGTTAGTAGGGGTTTGGTTCCCAAACCCCTTCAAGGTTCCCAAACCCCTTCCAAGATAGCTTGTAAACTACCCGCCGCTAAGTCGGAGTACCGACTCTAGCGGGGGCTTTTAAAGAAGCAAGCGAGTTTACCAGGCTGAGTGTTAATTCACTACGTTACGAAAGTCAAGATACCTAAGAATGCGTAGCCAGTTTTTAGCTCTATCGTTTGCGATTAAACAGACATATCGGGTTGAAGTCAGTGTCGTAAACCCAAAAAGCTTTCGTAACATTGCCAAGGCTAACATTACCCGCAAGGAGACTCAAGCTTTGAGTAAAGTTTTCGTTTTAGACACCAACAAGCAACCTCTCAACCCCATCCATTCAGGTAGGGCAAGAATGCTGTTATCTCAAGGGAAAGCCGCTGTATTTCGGCGCTACCCTTTCACCGTGATACTGAACAAGGAGGTGGTCAACCCAAAAGTAGAATCGCTTCGAGTCAAAATCGACCCAGGCGCGAAAACTACAGGACTAGCATTAGTCAACGACAGTACTGGTGAGGTTGTTTGGGCTGCCCAGTTACAACACCGAGGGTTTCAAATTCGGGATGCTTTAACGTCACGCCGCCAGTTAAGACGCTCACGCCGTAACCGCAAAACCCGTTATCGTAAACCTCGTTTCCTTAACCGCACTCGCCCTGAAGGTTGGTTGCCACCATCGTTAAACAGTCGAGTCGCCAACATCTTGACTTGGGTTAATCGCCTATCATCCATATCTCAAATTACTGCCATATCTCAAGAACTCGTCAGGTTTGACACTCAGCAGATGGAAGACGCTGAAATTAGCGGAATAGGCTATCAACAAGGCACACTCTTCGGTTACGAAATCCGTGAGTTTTTGCTGGAAAAGTGGAACAGAACCTGTGCCTACTGTGGCGCAAAAGACAAGCCTCTTGAGATTGAGCATATAAATGCCCGCTCAAAAGGGGGTTCCAACCGAATCAGTAACTTGTGCCTAGCCTGTACCTCTTGTAATCAGAAAAAGGGCAACCAGGATATTAAGGATTTCCTCAAGGGTAAACCTGACCTGCTCAAATGCATCCTGTCTCAAGCTAAAAGACCTTTGGCTGACACAGCAGCAGTCAACGCAACCCGATGGAATCTGTACTATAACCTCAAAAAAACGGGTTTACCTGTCGAAGTTGGCACGGGTGGTCGCACTAAGTACAACCGAACCATCCGAGGTTTAGACAAAACTCATTACTGGGACGCGGCCTGTGTTGGAGCTTCAACCCCAGAGCAGTTAATCACATCAGAAGTTAAACCTCTATTGATTGCTGCTAAAGGTCACGGAACCCGTCAGCAGTGCCGTACTGACAAGTTCGGGTTTCCTAGTCGTTATTGCAAGAGAACAAAATTTCACAAAGGTTTTCAGACGGGTGACATCGTTAAAGCTGTTGTCACTTCTGGCAAAAAGATTGGAACTTACGTTGGGCGGTTAGCCACTCGTGCCACTGGAAGTTTCAATATTTCCACAACAGATGGACTAGTTCAAGGAATCAGTCATAAATACTGCTTGCCACTTCACAAAAAGGATGGGTATTCATACATACAGTGATTTGAAAAATTTATGGGGTTCAATACCCATAAATTTTTCCTCGTTTCCTCCCGCCGCTAAAACTTTGGCGGTACTCGCTTCGCTTGTCCTAATCCGCCTCGTTTATAGCGGGGGTCTCCACGAGGAGGAAAGATGAAAAAATGGGTGATTGGCATTGCGATCGCGACAACAATCAATACCCTGCTAGGATTACCCAGGGCGTTAGCTCAAACGGTCAACTTAGGGGTGGTAAAAAGTCCGGATAATCAAGCCGATTGGTCAGATATTACCGATCGCTTGCAGTCAACGGGTGTGGATTACTGCGTGGTTGACTTGAGCCAGGTTAATCAACGTTCTGATCTAGGCAATACCCAACTCCTATTTTTACCGAATATTGAACGCCTAGAACCCGAACACCTGGCGACTCTACAAGAGTGGATGCGTCAAGGCGGACGGGTCATTGTCAGTGGTTCTGTGGGTATTGCATCCCAACCTGAGGTGCGGAATCGTTTGCGATCGCTCTTAGGTGCCTACTGGGGATTTGGTCTGAGTCAGCCGTCTCGATTGAAACGATTATCGATTTCTTCCCCAAGCTGGATACCCAATGCGGGATTAGTGGGAGAGGTGCAAGGGGGTGTGGTGATTCCCGCCAGTTTGGAGGCTCAAACGGCGGCTGTATGGAATCAACCGGAAAGTCCCCCGGCTGTGGTAACGACAGATCAATCGATTTTTTTCGGCTGGCGCTGGGGAGTGGATGGGGAAGACGCCGCCCAGATGGATGTGGTTTGGCTGCGAGCGGCGCTGAGTCGTTATAATGTTACGCTAACGCCGGGAAGGATGCCGAATTCATCCCCACCCAATTGTGCGGCGACTCCGGTATCCCCAATCAGCCGGGATCAACAACGCCAAGCTAACCTCAGCCCACCTCATCCAACTCCTGTTCCCAGCGAAGGCGATCGCTTAGTGCTTCCCGCCCAAACTCCAGCGAACAATTGGGGAACCCTTACCGCCAATGAAGTGACGGCGATGAGTCGGGAGTTGGAAAACTTAATTGGTCGGGTGGAAAGTACATTATTAAGGGCTGATGCTCATAACAGTGAGGTTGGTTTGCTCACTCAGGAGAGCGTTGAGTCCTTAGCGGGGATGAGTGCAAAGGAATCAGAACATGGAAATCAACGGCATTCCCATCCAAATCGAACCACGGTTTCGGCGTTGGCGCAAGCGAGAATTGGCTTAGAAAATTTTCTGGGTGCGGTTGAGCAACAGGACTATACGGCGGCGCGACGACAGTGGATTAATGCCCGACGGCTACTCTGGGATAATTATCCGATGGAGCGTCAACTTGCCCAACCAGAAATTCGGGCAATTTGGTTAGATCGGGGGACAATTGTCAAGGCAAAGCGTAAACAGGACTTAGTTAAACTCTTCGATAATCTGGCAAAGGCGGGATTTAATACGGTTTTCTTTGAAACCGTTAACGCCAGTTATCCAATTTACCCGAGTCAGGTGGCTCCTGAACAAAACCCTCTGGTGCGCGGCTGGGACCCTTTAGAAGCCGCCGTGGAGTTGGCGCATGAACGGGGGATGGAGTTACATGCTTGGGTGTGGATTTTTGCGGCGGCGAATCAGCGTCACAATGCGCTGTTAAATCAGCCCCTTGATTATCCGAGTCCGGTTTTAGCGGCGCATCCAGATTGGGCGATTTTTGATAAGCAAGGACGCTTGTTTGCGCCGAATACCAGAAAGGCATTTTTTGATCCCGCGCACCCGGAAGTGCGGGAGTATTTAATGGCGCTGCTGGAGGAAATTGCCACCCGATATGACGTGGATGGGATTCAACTGGATTATATTCGCTATCCGTTTCAAGATCCGCGCGTGAATCAAACCTATGGGTATGGGGTGGCGGCGCGTCAGCAATTTAAGGAACGAACCGGGGTTGATCCGATTGAGGTGTATCCTCGCGATCGCACATTATGGCAGCAATGGACAGAGTTTCGTATCCGCCAAGTGGACAGCTTTGTCGCATCAGTATCAGCGCGTCTGTTGTCGCAACGTCCGGATTTGATTCTATCCGCTGCCGTATTTCCCCTTCCCCCGGCGGAACGTCAGCAACGGTTGCAGCAAAACTGGGAAGAATGGGCAAAGCAGGGATATATTGATCTGGTTGTACCAATGACTTATGCGTTGGATACTGAAGGGTTGCACAGTCTCACCCAACCGTTACTCACGGAATCGACACTCAACCGAGTCTTGCTGATTCCAGGGATTCGTTTGTTAAATTTACCCGATGTTGTGGCAGTTGACCAAATCCAACTGCTGCGGGATTTACCCGCTAACGGGTATGCTGTGTTTGCGGTTGAGAATCTTAACGAGAATTTACATCGTATTTTCCAACAGACTCAAGGTCAACCGGAATCTACCTCAACCGATCCAATTCCTTACCGTAAGCCATTCCAAGTTGCCATGGATCGATTTGTGGCGCTGCAACAGGAATGGAACTTTTTGGTCACGAATGAGCAACTCGCCATTGATCAAGACGCCTTTACTGAATGGGTGGCTCAAACAGAAAAGCTAAATCAGGCGCTCAATCAACTGGCTATGGCACCCTCACCGCCGCTGATGCGAACCGCCCAAGCCGCCCTCGCCACGTTCCGATCTCAATTCCCCCAATGGATGCAACAGCAAGGGATGCGCCACCCTTATCAAGTTCAGGTGTGGGAGAATCGGCTGGCAACCATTGAACGGCTATTGAACTATGGTGAACGAACCACTTTACCGGAAAATTCGCCAGATGCGATTAAACGTTAATAACTGAAACTAATTGCCGACATTTGGCTTAAGAGCATGGTAGTTTGTGTAAGGTAAACTATTTTGGGCAGCTAAGGCGCTCCCCATGGGTCTAGCAAGAATTAGCATTCAGAATAGTTGTCTACCCTATCAGTCTCAACTGGGAACACAGATTTGATTGTTTCCCGACATCAGATCTTGGTAAGATTCCCGATCAAGTCGTTTGCCCAAAGGACATACTAGTTGAGATAACGGTAAGGGGTTAGGGGATACTCCCAACAATAGGTTGATGGTTCACGCAGTACTTGCTCGTTTAAAGTCGAGTTTTTACCTTGATGAAGTGGTATTTACAGCTTAATGTTTTTGTGGGTTTGCTTTCAGTTCTGACGGGAATTGGTATGGCAACCATTGCTTTTGGTGAAACACCGTCGAAGTTGACTGACCCAACCTCAAAGGGGGTCATGGGTGGTCAAGTCCTGAGTCAAGAAACCTCCGAGATGGGCAGGGTTAAGGGTAAATCGGTCAAGTCTCCCGCTTCACGCCTAAAACCGACTCCCTCTGCGGCGACTAAGCCTCAGTCGTTGAAGGTTAAACCAACACCGTCTACATCAACATCCCGAAAGCCCACGAATCTCAAACCCCAAGCGGTCAAACCCCAACCGCTCCAACCTGCCCGTTTGCCGATCGCAACACTTCATGATTCTGGCATACATAGGTCTCCCCGTTTAGAACGCTCAAGTATTGTTTTACATGCAGATAGGCTACGGGCGATTCTCTTTGATCCCATTGTTGTACCCGGAGATATCCTCAATCCTACCCAGCCTGATCCCACTGTCTTTCAAACGGTTAATGGTTCTCCGTTCCGTCACCAGTTGGCTCATTTTCAGGGTGGGATGGCAAATGTAACTTACCATAGCCATCCCCAAAGACTGGTGATTAAGCCTGTCTCCAGTAATCGGGACAACCATCAAGCATCTAGTCTTTTGGATAATTCTCTCACTCCCGATTCCCCAGAGGTAGAGTCAAAACCTGGGAATGTCGAGGAAACCAGGATACAGGTTCTGGATACGAGTAACTTAGAGAGTCACTCTTCACGTCATTCTGAATCAACGCCAGATGACCGCCCTGTTCGGGAAACTCAAATCCATCCCAGTCGCTTAACAGCGGCAAATCGACAGGCGGCAAGTTTAGCCCCGTCTCAGATTCACCCTGCCCGTCTCCAACCGGAAAATCGGCAAGCCGGGAGTCTGCGGGTTTCCCCAATTCAGTCTGTAATCGGGAAGGTGGAACAATTGCCAGCAACTCCACCAGAAACGGTTAACCCTCGGCAACGCCCACAACACTCATCCATTAAAGTAGAGGAACCTAACTCCACTCCCAGGATTAACGTCGTTGAGCAATCTTTATCCTCCCCGAACCCGAATCAGTCGCCAATCGTTGCCAGTAGCCATGACATTCGTTTGATTGCGGCGAACACCAAACAGAATGATGACACCTCGCCGGAAGAGAGGCAGATTCAAGTCCAACAGATTAATGTCACCGGGAGTACGATTTTTGGGGAGGCTGAATTTAATCCGATTATTGAACCCATTGCAGGAAATACCGTCACTCTGGAAGAACTTAGAAGTGTGGCGGATGCGATTTCTCAACTGTATCTGGAACAAGGCTACATTACCTCTAGGGCAGTTTTGGTCGAAGAAACTCTGGATACCGATGTGGTGGAAATTCGGGTGATTGAAGGGAGTCTGGAAGCCATCCAGGTGGAAGGAACCAGACGGCTGAACCCCAGTTACGTGCGATCGCGTGTTCGATTGGGGGCGGATACACCCCTGAATACAGGTGCGTTAGAAGACCAATTGCGCTTGTTACGAGTTAATCCGTTATTTGAAAATGTGGAAGCCTCTTTGAGGGCGGGAACTGGACTAGGGCAAAGTATTCTCGTGGTGCGGATTACTGAAGCCGATCCCTTTGAAGGAAGTGTCGGTATTGATAACTATTCCCCTCCCAGTGTGGGGGCTGAACGTTTCAAGACGAATGCCAGTTATCTCAATCTAACCGGGATTGGGGATGAAATTTCGG
Organism: Coleofasciculus chthonoplastes PCC 7420; assembly: GCF_000155555.1. GTDB lineage: Bacteria > Cyanobacteriota > Cyanobacteriia > Cyanobacteriales > Coleofasciculaceae > Coleofasciculus > Coleofasciculus chthonoplastes_A. The sequence goes on along the minus strand of NZ_DS989852.1, from coordinate 120,159 downwards.
CACAATACAACCGGACAACGGCTGGTGGTGCCTATACCTGGGATTTTAATTATCGTGCGCCAATCAACGCGATGAATGGTACGGTGCAACTGCGAGCATCGTTTAATGAAAATGAAGTGATTCAAGATGAATTGCGAGAGTTCGGGATTCAAGGTGAGTCTGATCTGTATGAAATTAACTATCGCCAACCCTTAATCCGCACACCGCGTCGAGAATTGGCGTTATCTTTAGGATTTACCCATCAAGATGGTCAAACATTTACCGTGTTTGGACCAACACCCTTTGGAATTGGACCCGATGAAGAGGGTATCAGTCGCACCAGTGTCATTAAGTTTGGGCAAGAGTACACCCTACGTCAAACCTCTGGGGCGTGGGCATTCCGTTCCCTGTTTAGTTTTGGAACAGGTTTATTTGATGCGACAGAAAATTCAGACGTTAATGAAGATCATCCCGATGGTCAGTTTGTTAGTTGGTTAGCTCAAATCCAACGGGTACAAATTATCAATCCGGATAACTTTTTAATTATTCAAGCGGATCTCCAGTTAGCCTTTGATAGTTTATTACCAGCCCAACAATTCGTTATTGGTGGTGGTCAATCGGTACGAGGATATCGGCAAAATATCCGGGCGGGAGACAATGGATTTCGCATTTCTGTAGAAGATCGGATGACCTTAGAACGGGATGAATCGGGTGTTGCGACCTTTGTTTTAGCGCCGTTTTTCGATGTCGGTTATGTTTGGAATCGAGGGACAAATCCGAATGAATTAGTAGACCAGACATTTATTGCTGGGTTGGGTTTAGGGATATTATGGGAACCTTTACCCAATTTAAACCTGCGGCTGGATTATGGGTTGCCCTTAGTTGATTTAGATGATCGCGGGGAAAATGCTCAGGATGATGGCTTTTATTTTAGTGTGAATTACAATTTCTAAGTTGGCGGTACAAGAGGGTGCATGTCAACGCAAGTAGTTCCCTGTTCCCTAATCTCAACCGTTAACTTTAATTGTCCCCACCTACTTAGGTTACAGGTGCGATTATCCTGCAATGTGTTCAAAAAATAGAATCGTACTCTTAATCTACGGTTTGAAGCTGAAGACATCACTCGAATGAATGAGCTGGCTGAGAAGAACAATCGCGGGTTGCTTAGCGAAACCGAACGCCAGGACATGGAAAAATATCTACGAGTTGGTAATTTTTTGAATCTCCTCCATGCCAAAGCCCGACAATCGCTACAACCTTCTAGCAATTGATCTATGGATAACAGCCTGCGTGAGTTCGTCAGACAACGTGCCAATTGCCGTTGTGAATACTGTCGAATGCCTCAAGAATACGAGGTATTTATTTTTAAAGGGATAATTCACCAGATCCCCGACGTCTTGAAAAAGTCGGGGATCAGATTGATCAATCTGGCGATAAATTCGCATCAATTGATGCAATCGGTTGGGTGTGAGATTGAACTTGGATCACCGAAGAGTGCAGCATGGACGTATTTGTCACTGAATTATTGGCAAGAGTAAATAGGGGATTCGACAAAATTCCCGCCAGAGAAGTAACGACGACAGAAAGGACTAAACCCACTTGTAAAGGACGCATTCCGGGTAAATTCCAGCGGATTTCCGGATAATTTTTCACCGCGTCGGACATTTCTTGGGGTTCTTTAACCACCATCATTTTGAGGACGCGGATGTAGTAGTAAATGGAAACCACAGTGGCGATTAGACCGAGCAAAACTAAGCCATACAATCCGGCTTGCCAACCTGCCCAAAACAGGTAAATTTTACCGAAGAATCCCGCTAAAGGTGGAATTCCGCCTAACGACAGTAAACAAATACTTAATCCAAATGTCAGCAGGGGATCTTTCTGATACAATCCCGCATATTCGCTGATTTGATCCGTGCCGGTTCGCAGGGTAAACAGAATCACACAAGCAAAACCACCTAGGTTCATGAACAAATAAACCAGCAGATAGAAAATCATACTGGCGTAGCCTGCATCGGTTCCCGCGATTAAACCAATCATGACAAAGCCAGCTTGGGCAATGGATGAATAGGCAAGTAGGCGTTTCATGCTGGTTTGGGTAAGGGCTACCACATTCCCTAATACCAAACTTAAGATAGCCAGGGCGGTGAAGACAAAGTGCCATTGTTCGCTAACCAGGGGAAACGCGGTTACCAGTAAGCGAATGGCGAGGGCGAAGCCGGCGGCTTTAGAACCGACAGATAAGAAGGCGACAACGGGAGTTGGAGAACCTTCGTATACGTCAGGAGTCCACTGGTGGAAAGGAACCGCAGAAATTTTAAAGGCAATTCCCGCGATCGCAAACACCAAAGCGATTAAAATACCCAAGGATGGGGTCGATTCTAAACTGGCAATCCCGGTAGCGATTCCATTTAAGGTGGTTTCGCCGCCAGACAAGCCGTACAGCAACGACACGCCATAGAGAAAAACCCCAGAACTCGACGCGCCAATCAGCAGGTATTTCAGCGCCGCTTCATTGGAACGGGGATCACGCTTCATGTATCCCGTCAACAGGTACGACGAGATACTCAGCGTTTCTAGGGAAATAAAGATGGTAACCAGTTCATTCGCACCACTGAGACACATCGCCCCCAAGGTAGCGGTAAGTAAAATGCCGATAAACTCAGCTAACGAGGTACCCGACTGCTGCACATAGCGAATCGACAGCAAAATGGTTACCGCCGTCGATAGGGCGATGATACCGCGAAAGGCGATACTCATGGCATCCCCATTAAACCCGCCAAAAAAAGCTAGAGGTTGGGCAACATCCCAGCGATAGTACAGGGCGACTATGGAAACCAGTAGTCCACCAATGGCGACGTAAGGCAGGGTATTAGCAGAACGTTTACCCGCAATCAGATCAATTCCTAAAACCAGTAACAGGGTAATCACGACGATTCCCTCTGGCAGAATCAGTCCAGCGTTAAGCTGGGCAACAATAGTAGCAAAATCCATTATGGTCTATGGTTAGGGTCGTATCCAGAGAGTAACGTTCTGATCATATCGGTGATTGGCACAGATTGTAGAGACGTTGCATGCAACGTCTCTACCCAACCAAGATTGAACGCCACAGCCAAAGGAATCCGGATCAAGCGTTTGTAGCAGCGATGCGAGAGTTTATGGCACGCTTCGTGCCTACTACAAACCCTGTTCGGTTGACACTCCCCCGGTTGAAAACGCGGGGGATTCTTCGTTCATCCAATCACCAAGCAAGTATTGATTTTCATCAACACTGCTATAGGGCGAGTTGTCCCGAAGCGTTTATCCAGTATTCCTGGAACGTTCCTGTATGCCCCACAGTACGAAGTGCTTCCTTGAGTATGTTAATTGCTGCGTTCCAGTCACGGTCTAAAACACATCCACATTTACACTTATGTGTTCGTGTTGAAAGTGATTTCTTGACGACACAACCGCAATTGTGAACAATAATGAAAGTATAGCATAGGCTAACTAATACTCGCAACTAAAGTTGCTAGGCTAAACGCTTCGCTCGGTTTCATCCCTCGGATGAATCACGAGGGAACCTGCACCATCGCTTGCACGGTAAAAATTCGGGGGATAAGATCTCAGCTAGGGTATAAGGACAAGTTTCCGAAAATGAGGATAATCCAGTTTCTTTTTCGGCGCTAAGAGTAGCGAGGGGGTAGATTTTTTCGAGGGCATTATCGAGACTGGATTTGAGACTGGGGTTTTCTTGGAATAGCTTCTCTAAGCGAAGACGTTGCTCTTTAATGGTTAATTGCCAACTACGAGAGCGCAGATTAGGTTGAAATTGCCATTTGAGTAAATGCATAACCAATAGTTCTAATCTGCTTTCGAGTTGTCGCTTTTCACTACGTCCCATGTCTTCTATTTCTTCAGCAATGTTTTGCCAGTCTATTTGATGGATTTTTCCAGTTCTTAGTAGGTTTGCTTGTTCTTGCGTCCAAGCATAAAAGTCATTTTCGTAGGATGTTGAAGTCATGGCTTATCCTGTTTGATTGATTGCCTGTTAATTTATAATATATTGATCCGCAAAAAAATTGCCCCTAAAAATAGTGTTTGATACCCTCACATTTTGCCCATACAGGGGCGGTTTTAGTTAAGTTATCAGCGTATGCCATAAGTTACAGCAGTACGCTGTAATAAAGTACAGTAGATAAAAGTCCCCCTTTTTAAGGGGGATTTAGGGGGATCGACAATGTACCGCATAGCAGAACAAACTGCTGTATCTGTAAAACCCGCCCCGACAAAACAATCTACCCCTTAACACCACTCCCACTATCATTGGGTACGATATACCGTTGCATTAGGATAAAAAATAGTAAAACTGGGGCAATAGAAATCACTGAGCCGGCGGCAATTAAACGCCAATCTAGGGAAAAGGTTCCGGCTAATCTAGCCACGCCTAACGGTAAGGTGTAATATTCTGGTCGATCCAGAACAATTAGGGGCCAGAGAAAGTCACTCCATGAGCCAATAAAGACAAAAATAGCCAACGTAACTAACGCCGGACGAACGGCGGGAATCATGATATGCCACCACAATCCTAACTCCGAACAGCCATCAATACGGGCAGCTTCTTCGAGTTCTTTAGGAACCCCTTGAAAGGCTTGGCGTAATAAGAAAATGCCAAAGGCTGAAGCTAAACTGGGAAAAATAATGCCTAAATAACTATTTCGTAAGCCAAGCTGCACCATCAAAATGTAGAGGGGAATCATCACGATTTGGAAGGGAATCATAATCGTAGAAACGATAATCGCGAAAATGATATCGCGTCCCCGAAAATTTAGTCTGGCTAAGGGATAAGCCGCGAGGGAACAAAAGAGAAGATTGAAGGTAACCGTGAGAATGGCAACAATACAGCTATTCCAAATATATTGACCAAAGGGATTGGTTTGCCAGACTTCGATATAGTTCTCAATTGTCGGTTGACTCGGGAACAGTTGAGGTGGAAAGGACCAAATATTCTCGGTGGATGACTTCAATGATGTGCTAATTAACCAGAAGAGGGGAAACAGCATCACCAACGCGATCGCACTCAATAGGATATACGTCCAAATCCTTTGCCAAATCTGTTTTCCCAGCGTTTTACTCATCGTATTTTTCAGTAGGGGGAGGACAATGAATCTTCAAGTTGGTGCGTTACGCTTTGCTAACGCAGCCTACCAAAAATCGTTATTCCCGTTTCTGTGCAAATTCCATTTAAGGGTTGATCCCACTCATCGATAGGGAGTTGAGGCAAGAACGCAAAATCAAAGATAATTCCTATGGTAGGCTTCGATATCCATTCCGCCGAACTCAGCAAGCGATCGTAAAATCCGCCCCCATAGCCTAAACGATAGCCTTGGCGATCGCACGCTACCGCCGGAACTAAGATTAAATCTACGTCATCCGGTTCTAAGGTGGGGGAATTGGCATGGGGTTCAAAAATGCCATAAGCTCCCGTTTGCAGGGCTTCTCCGTGTTTCCAGCTATGCCAGAGGAGAGATTTACCAACACATCGAGGGAATCCCCAACAGTGTTGGGTATCGGTAAACAGGGGATGAAGATCGGGTTCTTGGCGAAAACTAAAATAAGCCAGGATCGTTTTTGCCTGAGTGAATAGGGATGAAGACTGAAGCTGGGTACAGACGCGATCGCTCTTTTCTCGCCAGTCTTCCTTTGTCATGGCTTGTCGCTGTTTCAGCAGTCGCCGCCGTAATTCTTTCTTGGTCATTTTTGAGGAAATGTCAGTAGCCAATTATAATTCCTTCCCCTCCAATACGGCGGCGACGCGCAATATCATGGCTTCATGATCAGGAGCGGCAATAATTTGCACACCTAAGGGTAGAGAATTAGACGACTTAACCGGAACCGATAAAACAGGTAATCCAATAAACGATAACGGTTGGGTAAACAGTCCCAAATTCGGGCGCACTAATATCTCTTCTCCCCCAATTACCATTGTGTCTTGATCGATGCGGGGGGCGACACAAGGGGTAGTTGGTGCGAGAATAATATCTACTGTCTGAAAAAGTTCCTGCACCCTTTGGCGATACCATTGGCGAAACCGTTGCGCCTGAATGTACCAGGAGGCGGGAATTAAAGCCCCTGCTAAAAACCGATCGCGCGTGGCGGGGTCAAAATCTTGTGGACGCGATCGCAAGTTGGCAAAATGTAAGTTAGCGCCTTCTGTAGCCGTAATCATATAAGCCGCCGCTCTTGCCCGATGTGCTTCCGGTATCCTAACGGTAGCAGTGACATTCAGCGCTTGGGCGACTTTGGCGACAGCATCTAAGGCTTCTGGGGTAGCGCCTTGAGTAAAATACTCCCCCGCTACCGCAATCCGTAATCCTTCAATTCCCTTTTCTAGTTGCGGTAAACAAGGTTCTGGAGGACGTTGTGTACAGACGGGATCACGTTCATCGCTTCCTTGAAGGATATCAAACGCGGTAGCAATATCCCGGATTGACCGGGCAAACGGACCAATATGGTCTAAACTACTGGAAAATAAAATCGCCCCCGCCCTGGATAAACGCCCGTAAGTGGGTTTTAAGCCAAAAATCCCGCACAATGCAGCCGGAACCCGGATTGAACCATTAGTATCGGAACCCAAAGTAAGGGGAACTAATCCGGTGGCGACTGAAGCGGCGGAACCCCCCGATGATCCACCGGAAACGCGAGTCGGATCATGAGGGTTCGGAGTTGCCCCATAATGGCTATTAACCGTCACAAAGCCATAAGCATATTCATCCATATTTAACGCTCCCACCAGCACCGCCCCCGCTTGCTTAAGTCGGGTAACGGCGGTAGCATCGTGGTTAGCTGGGGGATTTTCGGCATTAATTTTTGATCCGGCTAGGGTGGTTAATCCCGCAACATCAAATAAATTCTTCACCGCAAACGGAACTCCCGCCAAAACACCGGGAAATTCTCCTCGGCTAATCGCCTGATCCACCCGTTCCGCCTTGGCTATTGCTGTATCAGCGGTAACGGCGGTAAAACAATTTAAGCTAGGATTACGGGTATCAATCTGTGCCAAACAATCCCGCGCGATCGCACTGGCGGTTATTTCACCCTGATAAACCGCCGTAGCTATTCCCACAGCGTCGGCTTGTCTCCAATTAAAAGTCATGGTTCAAAGACTGGTGCGGCTTCTATATTATCCGGTAACGGAAACTCATTCACCAATTGTGCGATCGCGGCAATTCGAGTAATGTTATCAACGACACCAGGACGGTATTCTGAGTCAATCGGCAAATCAATCAATTCTGCCATGCGATCGACATATTCACCAAAATCAAAGCTTTCTTGATTCATCGCTTAATCTGTTTTGAGTTGCTATTCCCTGTTCCCTGTTCCCTGTTCCCTGTTCCCTGTTCCCTGTTTCCTAACCAATAACAAACGCTTCCTTAGAATAATTATTCCACGTTCGGTGACATCGTTCAGCAATAAATGGTTGAACTCGGAACTTAGGCGGATTCCCCTCTAAAACATCAATTCGTAAAAATGAATAGAGTCGCTGCTTTTTAGAACCATGACCATGGCGTCCCGCATAAAAGTGCGATCGCGCCACCAAACGGGAGGGATTATTGTCAATAAACCCAACGGATTCCATAATCTCTGACCCTTCTTTGCGTTGACGGCGTAAACTATGACCACTCCCACCGCAGATAATCCAGGGAATATAAGAATCTGCATGTCCAGTATCCACCGTTTCTAGATATTCTAAACAGTGGGCATGACCGGTTAGCACCAAATCCACCAAAGGACGCCCCTGGGCTAAATCACCCACCTCCGTCGCCACAGCATCCAAAACTTGGCGCAGGCGGCGACGAACTGCCCATGTTTGTGCCTGTTGCCATTTCGTGGCTTCGGTTACATAAGGAGGATGATGCAGGTAAATCACCCGTCCTCTTACGTCTTGAGTCTGCCAAGACTGGATTAGCCGTTGTCGCAGCCAGTCCAATTGTTCAAAATCAATCGTGGTTTCTTCATCCGATGCCAATTGTTTATTAATATCCAGGCTTACTTCATCAATTTGCTCTAATTTCACATTCAAATCATCAAGCTGTTCCGCCTCTTCCGGGTTATCCGCATCCAGGGTAACCGAGGCTTCTATAAGTTGCATTTTTTCGGCTTCTAATTCATCCCCTCGCTTTTCTAAAAGGCGGCGAAAGGCTTCCCCTTCTCGCGTATCTGGAATCGGTGCGGGGGAATTAAAGGTATTGGAATCAAGGGCAAAAAAGTCAATTCCGCCACTACGGAACGTATAATAACGGTTCGGTAAGCGGGTAAACTTTCCAGGTTGGTAGCGCAAGCAACGTCCTGTATCTGTTTTCGCCGTATAGTGGTGGTCTAAATGATTTTCCAACTGTCCCCAATACTTCAACGGCTTTAGATAGTCCAGGAATGCCTTGGTGTAAGCTTTACCCTTATGTGATCCGTGCCAACCGACATTCAGATCGAGTTTAGTTTTCAACAGGTGGCGCAGGGGCCAAGTTACCTGTGCCATCACACCGTAGATGAAGGGTAAGTCGTAGTAATCGTGATTTCCAGGGATGGTGAGGAAGGGAAGATTAAACACCATTTTGTCATAAGAAATTTTATGGTGAGAGTCGCCATCGACGAGAAACTCGCGGTACGGTTTGATAAAGTTTTTGGGATAATATTCACTCGAACCAACCTGATACACCACGTCACCGGTATGCAATACAAAGCGGCAGTCATCGCGGTGATTTAGCATCATTTCCACAATTTTGCGTTGTGGATCATGTTGTTTATGAGACCCAAAACCTGTATCACCGATGACTAAAAAGGAAAACTCTGGATGATCGGGTTTGTCATCGTCTAATACCAGCCGAGTTTGATCAATATCCCGTTCAAGAATTAATGGATCTTGCCAGCGAACTCGCTGCTTCATCTGCTGGATTTTTTCGGCAATAGGAGGATCGGACACAAATTGCATAATGGTTCACTGCCAAAGGTTTGCGTTTTGAGATTATCGTCCGATATTGAGAATTATCATCTATCCTAATGTGGGGATCTCACTAAATGACCCTCTAGCGAGGAAAACACTTGCGTAGCATGATTTGACCGACCAAACCATTTTCCTTTGGGGACGCGAAATGGACAACCTCAATTACCGTGAAGCAGGGTCCGACATCGTGCAGCATCCCTTCAGCAAACGAAATCAACTCGCCGCAGCAAGGTAGACGAGATAATTCCACCCGTTCCCCGTTTAAGTCTTCCAACTCCGGTGAATAGTCTTTATGGGATGTTCGGGGGGCGTTCTCGAACATCATTTGTACTTTAACCAGTTCCATGGGTAACACACTCCTGATTCAACGCCTATATAGAGTACTGGAGTTTCGACTAAATCCCAAACCCAACCCCACCCCCTCTAAATTTTCCCAAGAATTATCCTCAAGGGGAGGAATTCAGCCATCAAATTAGGCAGGTTAAATGGGAAATAGTCTATACCTGATATTTTTTTCTGCTCAAAGAATTAAACTGGTCACTATAGCAACAAATATTGTCTCGTCTATTTTGGAGATCGTGATGAACGTTATACACAACAAGCTAGTCGCCACAACGTTAGCAGCTGGAGCCTCTGTCCTGGGTTTTGGCATGTTATCTCAACCTGCTGCGGCGATTGATTTAACCTTCGTACACGAGGGTGACACTGTTCCCGAAGGCTGGACTAACTTGAACTGGACGGTGGAAGGGAGAGCAGGAGCTAAAGGCAAAGCTGACTGGGAGTTTTCCACCAAAGAAGATGATATCCATAAAACTGTTGAGCAATTGCAGTGGAATTGGCAGAATGGTCAAGAGGTGCCATGGCTTTTAAATTGGGATGGGAATACCGTTTCCTTTACCCTAGGTGGGCAAACCATTGCGTTCTACCAAGAAAGTCCACCCGCGAAGTCTTTGGATGGGTTTTACCTCTGGACACGAGCGACAACGAAATCGGGTACAGTCGATCCGGGTACGAAAATTTTTCTGGAAGTCAACGAGGTGAATGGAATCGAGGTTGATCCAGTGTCTAGTTTAGCTACTGCACTTGTAGGTGAGGGGAACACCACTATCACAAAGAACTATTTTGCCAGTGATACCTCAATTACCTCGCTTTCGGGGATTGCCAATATGAGTTGGCTAGAGGGTTCTCCGAATCCTAACCTAGCGAATGCTCGTTCGCGAGTTGGCTTGAAAATTGAAGGGTTTTCTTATGCTTCAGTACCGGAACCCGGTGCAGTTGCAGGACTAGTCGCTATTGGGATGTTCGGTGTCACTTCTGTACTACGGCGTAAAAAAGCTTAGCATCAATGGCACGGAAAATGTGCCTTTGGGGATCGCCAAAACCTTGATATACCGTAGGGTGGGCATTGCCCACCAGCCTGAACAAGCGTGCTATTAAGTAGGGGCTTGGTAACCAAGCCCTTACAGGTGGTGTTAGCTTGGGGGCAACTTTGAGTAATTCTTATTTCGTCATCGGATCGCCCCGACAAGCCCTCAGATGGTTTTTGGACTTAAGCCAACGAGTGCGGCTTTTTTTATCCTGGAAACAGGAATAATTAAAAAACTATGAATATGACCAGTCATAATCAGCCATCTATTAAAATTGCCGTCGTTGGTGATGTTCACGATCAGTGGGAAGCCCAAGACGCGATCGCACTCCAAAGCTTGGGGGTTGACTTGGTGCTGTTTGTCGGGGATTTTGGCAACGAGTCAGTGGGGGTTGTGGAGCAAGTGGCTGCGGTTGATCTGCCCAAAGCAGTAATTCTGGGAAATCATGACGCTTGGTATAGCGCATCGGCTTGGGGACGGAAAAAATGTCCATACAACCGTCAACAGCAAAATTGGTTACAGGATCAGTTAGAGGCGCTCGGAGATGCCCATGTGGGTTACGGATATCTGGACTTTCCCGAACTTCAACTTTCGGTAGTCGGCGGGCGTCCGTTTAGTTGGGGCGGATCAGCTTGGAAAAATCAAGACTTCTATCGGGATTGGTATGGGGTCAACAGTTTTGAGGAGTCCGTTGAACGAATTGTCGCCGCCGCCCAAGCCACAGACTACAACAGAATTCTTTTTTTAGGTCACAATGGACCAACGGGGTTAGGTGAGGAAGCCGAATCGCCTTGTGGGAGGGACTGGCATCCCTTGGGCGGCGATCATGGAGACCCCGATTTTGAAGCCGCGATCGCGCAAGTTCAGGCACTGGGAAAACAGATTCCTTTGGTTACGTTCGGTCACATGCATCACCGATTACGCCACACAACTAAGCGATTGCGAACGATTGTCACAACCAGTTCAGAGGAAACCGTGTATCTGAATTCAGCCAGTGTACCCCGAATTGTGCAAACGGAAACAGACCGACTGCGGAATTTTTCCCTGGTGTCTCTGGAAGCGGGTGGGGTTGCTTCAATTTCTCTCGTTTGGGTGGGAAATGACTATTCTGTCGTATTAGAAGAGTTTCTCTATCGGCGTCCTCAACCCGTTGGCGGACAATTTGTTTCCAGACACTCGCCATGAACGCTCAGGCTTGGTATTATAGATAAGCCTGGAGAGGTGGCAGAGTGGTCGAATGCGCTCGACTTGAAATCGAGTGACCCAAAAGGTCCGTGGGTTCGAATCCCACCCTCTCCGTTCCTGTTGGGGAAGCTGGGGGAGCTGGGGGAGCTGGGGGAGCTGGGGGAGCCAAAATTAAATTAGAATTCTCGGCGATTTGTCTTGATTCCTATCTCCTGTCTCTCCTTAACCACGTCAAATTCCTAAAATTCCTACATAACTGATACGGCTACCAACCCAAGCTGGGACAAATTTGTTCCCTGTTCCCTGTTCCCTTTCCTAACCAAAATGTCCCGCTTTAGACCGATAACCCTGATACTGATAACTTATAACCTATGCAGGTAGAGTTTCGCGAGTATAACCCATTCGATTTGTGGATTTGGCTAGAGTTTGCCACTGTTCCTTCCCCCATGGAAAAAGATTATATTGAAGAGTTATTCAATTCCTGGTTTTATCTGGGGAAATTGGGCGGATTTGATGCGGAGAACCTGCAAGTGCAGGAGACGGGTGTGGATATTAGCTACATGGACTATGATGACCGAGAGACAGACAGCACCCTCATGGCGCTGATGCATAATCAAGGAGACTTTGATTATCAGGGAACCTGGGGGCGCTGCTGGTTTGACTTAGGCACATCCGATGCGATCGCACTCGATGTTCTGATCAATGCCCTGAAGCAACTGTCTAAAGAATATGTTCACATCGAACGACTCATAATCGGTGGTGAGAATGAAGATTGGCCCACAAAAAGCCGCCAAGATTCCCTGTTTTATGAGTCCCAGGATAACGGGCGAGTGGGTTAAACCTTATTGGGTAGGGGCGGGTTTTACCAATAACGTTTGGCAACAACCGAGAACTTGGCTAAACCCGCCCCCTCATTCAAACCTTAAAAGTCAAATATCAACAAATCTCTCCTTATCTATTCGCTTCCCGGTTTATAGCACTACGCACTCTAGTTAGGGTAAATGAAGAAAATATCAAATCGCTCAACACCGAGCGAAGCCGAAGTAAGTCGAGGTAAGTCGAGGTGTTGCCCATTGCCCATTGCCCAGCGCGTAGCGCTATATATCACCGAAACATACTGCTGACTGAACTGTCTTCATGAATACGCCAGATGGTTTCTCCCAACAAGTTAGCGACTGAAAGCACCGTAAGCTGCTCAAAGTAATTGTCTTGAGCAACTGGAATTGTATTGGTGACAATCACTTCTTCAAAGAGCCCACCGGAGAGGCGTTCAATCGCAGGTGGCGAAAAAACGGCATGAGTGGCACAAGCATACACTTGTCTAGCTCCCTCTTGACGCAAAATCTTGGCACCCGCAGCAATCGTTCCCGCTGTGTCAATCATGTCGTCTACCAAAACAGCCGTTTTGCCCTTGACATCTCCAATCACGTTCATAACCTCTGCCACATTATGCGCTTGCCGTCGCTTGTCAATAATGGCTAAGGGCGCATCATCCAGCTTTTTGGCAAAAGCCCTGGCTCTAGCTACGCCACCCACGTCAGGGGAAACAACCACCAGATCAGGTAATTGCTTGCTCGCCAGATAGTCCAAGGTTACTGGAGAACCGTAGACATGATCGAATGGAATATCGAAATATCCTTGAATTTGGGCAGAGTGTAAATCCATGGCTAATACCCGGTTCGCGCCCGCCTCAGTAATCAAATTCGCCACTAACTTAGCGGTAATTGATTCACGTCCGGCGGTTTTGCGATCGGCTCTGGCATAACCGTAGTATGGAATAACAGCAGTAATCTGCCGTGCGGATGCTCGCCGACAGGCGTCGATCATAATCAGCAATTCCATCAGGTTATCGTTTACCGGATGGCAACTCGGCTGAATTAGGTAAACGTCGCACCCACGAATGGATTCTTGAATTTGGATGTATAACTCGCCATCGGCAAATCGTTTGCGAACCATTGGTCCAATGTCCATGCCCAAATAGCGAGCAACTTCTTGTGCTAGTGGAACATTAGCAGACCCAGAAAACAGTCGGAGACGATTATTATCCGCGATTAGCGGCAGCGTAGGCTGAAGCGTTAACGTTGCAGAACGGCTCACAGCAGACCCTCGAAGCTCATTTCAAGGCAATCTTAACATTTGCTGTTGTCTATGGTTCTAGTATTTCTCATAAATTGACAAATCGGGCTATTGTGATCCTTGCCCACCAGCCCAAATATACCAGGAATTTTAGATGTGATGCTTAGGGATGCTGCCTCAGTTGTTCAGTTTATCCAATTGACCCAATAGTTTTCCCATTGAATTGACTAAAATATCCAATTATTAATCAAACTCGTACAAGCAGAACAAATAATTAACATTTTTTAAGGAAAAGCGAGCCTCAAAGTAATAAATCAGTCAAAAGACAGAGGTTAAACAAACCAACTTAATGTTTTGGGGAGAAGTCAAGAAATGTGAATATGACTGATTTCCTTCAGATTGAGTAGTATCCAAAACCTGTCATAGCTTCTGCTAACATCTAGCTAATTGAGGGACGTCTCAGGAGCCACAGATAAAATAAATGTAATAAATGCCAGGATGTGACCATCTTCTCATAAAATTTAGACTTATAGACGAGGAACTCACTATCCTTCCTGCCTGTTTTCCCCTAAACTCAAATTCACAAGCTCATGGAACAACCGATCGCCTCTGGAACTATTCTGCAAGCCCGTTACCACTTGATCCGAGTTCTGGGTCAAGGGGGATTCGGTCGAACTTACCTGGCGGAAGACCTGAATCGGTTTAAAGAACTGTGTGTGCTCAAAGAATTGATTCCGCCTCAGACTGAAGCCTATACGTTCGAGAAGTCCAAAGAACTGTTCCAACGGGAGGCAACCACCCTCTATCAAATCAAACACCCGCAAGTGCCGGAATTTCGAGCCACGTTTGAGGAGGATGGGCGGTTTTTCTTGGCACAAGACTACGTTGAGGGGAAAACCTATCGCGAGTTACTCAATGAGCGCCTAGAACAGCTAGCTGGCAATTCCACATCCAGCACGGAAGCCGTAGGGATTCCCACACCGCCTCAAAATACACCTCTGGGAAACCCCGTCTTCTCCGAAGCTGAAGTTAAACAGCTACTCCAGCAATTATTGCCCGTATTAGAACATATTCACACTAAGGGGATCATCCACCGCGATATTACTCCCGATAATATTATTCTGCGCCAGGGCGACCAACTCCCGGTATTAATTGATTTTGGTGTGGTCAAAGAACTCGCTACCCGTTTGCAGTCGCCGGATATGGCAACCCCAGCCACAACGGTTGGCAAACTGGGTTATGCTCCCAGCGAACAAATTCAAACCGGAAAATCCTATCCCAGTAGTGACCTCTATTCCCTAGCGGTTACTGCCGTGGTGCTACTGACAGGCAAAGAACCCAGGGAGTTACTGGATAATACCCAGTTAACCTGGAACTGGCAACGATGGGTGACAGTGAGTGACGACCTTACCCGGATTCTGAACCGGATGCTAAGTTACAGACCGGGCGATCGCTATCCATCTGCAACAGATGTATTACAAGCGCTGCAATCTCCACCTCCCCCAGCCGCCTCTACGCCAGAACCAGACGCCAACGTTTCCGGGATGGCAACCGTAGCCGTAGGACGACGTCCGGAACCGCAGACACCACCCGCGAGACCACCCGCGCAATCTGAACCTGTGATTCCTGAACCGAGTAATGACTCGATTTGGGAAAAGCCTGGGATGGTTGTGGCAATTGGTGCAGCACTTGCCGTGATTGCAGGGTTGGGTTCTTGGGCAATTGCGAATCGATTAAAACAGGAACCGACTCCCCCAGAAACCATTGTGGAGTCTCCGTCTCCTTTGCCCACGGAAACTGAATCTCCCTCACCTTCACCTAGTCCTAGTCCCCGCGAATATAGTCAAACTCTGGATTTGTCTCCTGGTAGAGAACTGTCTATTGAACGAAGATTACAGCCCAATGCTATTGTTAACTACCAGATTCAGGCAGAAGAAGGTCAGACGTTGGAGGCGTTTATTCCCACGGAAGGGGTATATATGACCCTCCTCGGACCCGATGATCAACCAGTGAGCGATCGCGCCACACGGGTGCAGCAATGGCGAGGTCAACTTCCCTATACCGGAGAATACACGATTCAATTAAGTTTAATTCCGGAACTTCCAGAAACTGAGTACCAACTCAATTTAGACTTAACCGAAGCCCCCGAACCCACACCTTCGCCAACGGAAAGTCCATCTCCATCTCCATCGCCTTCTCCGTCTCCATCCCCATCCCCATCTCCATCCCCATCCCCATCTCCCTCTCCCACTTACGAAACCGAACGACTGATCATTCCTGAAGGAGAACAGGCAATTCAGTTTCAAGGTCAAACCGCACCGCAACGGGTCAAACGGTATCGCGTCAACGTGGAATCCAATCAGCAGCTAGCGGTAGAAGTTATTCAAGGTGATGTCACCTTAAATATCCGCAATCCCAATGGTCAGTTAATCGAAGATGCCTCAAACATCAGCTTTTGGCAGGCACAATTGCCTCAAGGGGGCAACTATATCATTGATGTGATTGCCCAAAAACCCAGCAATTTCACCTTAGGTGTCAGTCTAACCAACCCTTAGATCCAATTCAAACCAATGACCAATGACCCAAACATTACTAATTACGGGTACAAATACCGATGCGGGTAAAACAGTATTAACCACGGCTCTCGCCGCTTATTGGCAAACCTATTATCCGCAAAAACGGCTGGGAATTTTCAAGCCGATGCAAACGGGAACCGGGGATTGGGAACATTATCACCAGCAATTCAACCTGGATCAAACCCCTCAAGAGATTGCCCCGTTACAATTTAGCCACCCTGTCGCCCCACCAGTCGCGGCGGAACGGGAAGGACGATCGATAGAATTAAAAGGAGTCTGGCAGGCATTGAATCGCCTCCAGCAGCAACGGGATGTTGTTTTAGTAGAAGGACTAGGGGGACTGGGTTCACCTGTAACCCATGAGTTAACCGTGGCGGATATCGCCAGAGATTGGAAATTACCGAGTGTCATTGTGGTGCCAGTGGCACTGGGCGCGATCGCACAAAGCGTAGCAACTGTCGCCTTAGCGCGTCAGTCGGGCGTTCACCTCAAAGGAATTGTCCTCAATTGTGTTCAGCCTCGTTCAGCAGAAGAGATTGCTGATTGGACTCCCATTCAGTTGATTCAGTCACTGACACAGGTTCCCATTTTAGGCATCCTGCCCCACTTAGCTGATCCCACTGATCTGAGCAAATTGGCTCAAGTGGCATCTGAGTTAGAACTAGAGCGATTGTTCTAATGTAACGAAAAATCCTGGTGTTGTTTTAAGAATTGAATCAAATCAGTTGAAATAGCTGAATTTCTGTAACAGGTATATCAACATCATGGCGAATATCAAGGAAAATTAGAGAACTACCGCCTATTTTTTTCCAGGTAATCACCCATTCCCCATAATTCAGTGGGTCATCTATGCGACGTATTCCCTTGATCAATCCCCGATCAAGTAGCTTGACATTTAATAATTTAAGGCATCCTAGTCCACACCAGGGCTAATAACTCATAACAAATGAAAAATGATAACCTCAATGTCTGCGATTGACTACCATCCGCTGACGGTTACACCAGACACCTGTCTGATCCATGTCATCGCACTCCTAAATCCAGGAACCCACGCCTGCCCATTCCCCGATGGGACAGGATCTTTTGCTTCAACTTATAGCGAGGGTATAGATGAAAGCTGTGTCTTAGTTATAGAAAACGGGCAGTTAGTCGGAGTGATAACGTTGCGAGATTTGGTTCAAATTGTAGCGGAGAGAAGTCCTCTAGAAAATCTTCCTGTTGCTGAAGTGATGACTCAACCAGTGATTACGCTGAAGCAATCCGAGTTGCGGGATGGTTTCAAAATGCTGAATTTATTCGAGTGCCATGGTATTCGTCACTTACCCATTGTCAATGATGACAATCAAGTGGTAGGAGTTGTCACACCTGAGAGTTTGCACCACGCTATGCCATCAATGGAACTATTGAAAAGGCGTCGAGTAGCAGACGTCATGACACCTGAGATCATTAACATTACCCCCACGAACTCTGTACTAACAGTAGCGCAACGAATAGCAGAGCATGGAGTTAATTATGTCGTCATTTGTGAACAACAGGAAAATAGCCATACAGAGCCAAGCCCGTTGTCAAAATCAGTAGATTCAAGACCATTTTTTGTTCCACTTGGTATCATTACTGAACGAGATATTATCCAATTTCAGGCATTGGAACTCGATTTAAACTTGCCAGCTTATACACTGATGAGTTTTCCCCTATTGTGTGTGAATCCAGAAGAGTCGTTATGGACAGCTCATCAGAAAATGCAGCAGTGGCGAGTGCAGCAATTAGGAGTCTGTAGTCATCAAGGAGAACTATTGGGTATGGTTACTCAAACCAGTATTCTACAAACTCTTGATTCAGCCCAGTTGTATCACTTTATTCAAGACTTACAGCAGCAACTGCATCAACAGCGTCAAATCATTTCCTCACTCCACGCTGAAAATTGGCATCTGCGACAAAATAGGGATGAGGGAGCTGGGGAAGCTGGGAGAGCTGGGGAAGCTGGGGGAGCTGGGGGAGCTGGGGAAGCTGGGGGAGCTGGGGGAGCTGGGAAAATTTGGGATCAAGTGACCCCCATGGAACTGAGGGAGTGCCAACAAACGCAAGGGATTCTGCAAACTTTAAACCGTATCCTCAAAACCCTCAGTGAATCCCACCGAATATTGATGAGTGCTACCCAGGAATCTGAGTTGTTCCAGAAGATTTGTCGTCTGATTGTAGAGGTAGGGGCGTATCAGGGGGCTTGGGTTGGCTTGACAACTGACGATATGTGCCAAACAGTGCAGCCTGTAGCTGGATTTGAAGCGTTAAAGAAGGCAGAAGACAGAAAAGATCAGACGGAAGAGTTTGAACTAAATAATTCTGAAAATAAGCAGTATCTAGAACGATTTGTTATGCCTGAGTTTAACCCATTCTCAGGTGAATCTCCTGTTGATAGCGTTTTGCAAACTGGACAACCGATAGTTTGCCGCCATATTCAGACTGATCCAAAGTTTACACCCTGGCGATCGCACGCCTTACAACAAGGGTATGGGGCGTTGATTGTTCTACCGTTACAGGTTAAAGATCAACCATTGGGTGTGTTAACTATTTATGCCGTGAACTCCGGATCATTTGCGCCGGAAGAGGTGCAGTTATTGAAAGAATTAGCGAATGATTTAGCCTCTGGTATTGAGGGGTTACGCACCCGCCTTGCCCGTGAACAAGCCGAAGCTGAATTATGTCAGTTAAATCAAGAACTCGAAAGTCGGGTACAACAGCGCACGGCTCAACTTCAACAGGAAATTCAGGAACGTGAAGGGATAGAAGCGTCATTACAGCAAGAGTTTGATCTATTATCCCGTGTTATGGAAACCAGTCCTGTGGGGATCATTTGGGTAAATCCTCAGGGACAAATTATGCTGATTAACCATCAAGCGGAACAGATTTTAGGTCTAAAGTCGGAAAAGATTTGCCCAGATTATCAAGATAAGCTGACTTGGTACAATCAGGATGAGTCAGGGGATTTAATTAAGTATAAACAGTTACCGTTCTGGCATTTAGTAAAAACCAATCAGGCGGTTAATAACCTACACTATACCATTGAACGAGATGATGGGCGGCGAGTATTACTGTCAATTAACGGAACATCTTTATTTAACCAAACGGGTCAGTTAAAGGGTGTCGTATTTGCGATCGATAATGTCACGGAGCGAGTAAAAGCAGAGGAGGAACTGCGACAGAGCGAAGAACGATTTCGGACGGTTGCTAACTTTACGTATGACTGGGAATATTGGCTGAACCCGGACGGTCAGTTTCTCTATGTGTCTCCTTCCTGTGAACGGATTACCGGGTATTGTGCCGATGATTTTATCCAGAATGCTAGTTTATTAGAGTCGATTATCTATCCAGAGGATCGAGAAAAATTTGTCCGACATGGGTGTGCCACGGCGGTAACTCAGAGGGTGTCAGGAATTGATTTTCGTATCCTAACTAAAACCGGAGAGTTGCGTTGGATCTCTCATATTTGCCAATCTGTACATAGTGCTGAGGGGCGTTGGTTGGGGATACGAGCCAGTAATCGGGATATTACCGAACGCAAACAAGCTGAGGAAGCGTTGCGAGAGAGTGAGAAACGTTTCCGGAGTATGTTTAATCAAGTGGCTGTCGGCATTGTTCAAGCGACGTTATCGGGTCAGTTTCTGTGGTTTAATCAAAAGTTTACCGACTTAGTGCAGTATAGTGCAGAGGAACTGCAAAAGAAGACGTGCAAAGACATTACTCACCCCGATGATGTTGACCAGGAACTCACTTGTCTGAATCAGTTATTGGCAGGAGAAATTGACACCTTTTCCCGTGAAAAACGCTATATTCGTAAAGATGGATCTGAAGTGTGGGTGAATTTAAGTGGGTCGCTGATCCGCAATAGTCAGGGTGAACCGAAATCTTATATTGCTGTAGTGCAAGATATCAGCGATCGCAAACAGGCACAAGCGACGTTGCAGAGGCTGAATCAGCAACTAACAGGGCGGGTGAATGAACTGGGTAGCCGCAACCGAGAAATGGTGTTACTCGGCGACTTGAGTGACTTTCTCCAAGCCTGTTTAACGGTTGATGAGGCATATCAGGCGATCGCGACTTTGGTTGCTCCCTTATTTCCTGGGAGTTCAGGGGGAGTGTTTGTCATTAATCCCTCTGAGAATTGGGTAGAAGCCATGGCGACTTGGGGAACCGCTTTGGCGAGTCAGACGCTGTTTTCGCCGAAATCGTGTTGGGCATTACGTCGGGGACGCCCCCATTTGGTAACCCAGCCTCAATCCGGTTTACGTTGTCCCCATATTCATTCGGATAGTTCTCCTTTAGAATCCTTTTGTGTGCCAATGATGGCACAGGGAAAAGCGTTAGGAATTTTATATATTAGTTCGCCACAACTGGGACAATTGACCGAGGCAAAACAACGGTTAGCTTTAACGGTAGCGGAACATTTAGCTTTGTCGTTAGCGAATTTGAAATTACGAGAAACGTTGTCTCAACAAAGTATTCGAGATGCACTGACTGGGCTATTTAATCGGCGTTATATGGAAGA
Source organism: Coleofasciculus chthonoplastes PCC 7420 (assembly GCF_000155555.1). GTDB lineage: Bacteria > Cyanobacteriota > Cyanobacteriia > Cyanobacteriales > Coleofasciculaceae > Coleofasciculus > Coleofasciculus chthonoplastes_A. The sequence goes on along the minus strand of NZ_DS989852.1, from coordinate 99,453 downwards.
GTCTCTAGAGCGGGAAATTCATCGAGCGCAGCGTCATCAGCGACCGATGGGGATTATTATGTTGGATATTGATCATTTTAAACATTTTAACGACACCTTTGGTCATGAAGCGGGGGATGCGGTGTTACGAGAATTAGGCATATTTTTACAACGAAGTATTCGGGCGTCGGATATTGCCTGCCGTTATGGGGGTGAGGAATTAATGCTAATTTTGCCCGATGCTTCACTGGCTGATACTAAGCAACGGGCGGAACAAATTCGCCACGATGTTAAGGGTTTGCAGATCGAGTATCACCATAAACTCTTAGATGCGATCGCGATTTCTGTAGGGGTGGCGGCATTTGCTGAACATGGTTCCACGGCACAGGAACTGATTGCGGCGGCGGATCGGGCGCTTTACCAGGCTAAAGCCCAAGGGCGCGATCGCGTGGTTACAGCAAGTAGCTAAAGTTTGCTCACGGTAAGGATTCACACGCTACCCCATTATTATTCTGGTCGAGTCTATGGATATCACCACTAGAGGCAAATTCGTCAAAAACAGCTTGGGCTTCGGCTTGGGTTTTGAAGTCTTCACAGTTGCAATCACTAGTCGCACAGGCGGGTAGGTTGGCTGGTGTAGTTTGGGGAGTGGATACTGGCTGGTTCGCCCGGTTTGACGGGGATAAACCCAGAACTTGACGCTGCTTTTGCCAATCAGAACGGGTAGCTGTATCGGGGTACTTAGAAATGCAAACATTTTCCACCGCTTCCTCTAAGCGAAGCTGGAAATCTAACGCCCCTGTGGGGTCAGTTTTGAACGCTTCTTCTTTCCACACCTCATCAATGGGTGGTATTAATCCAAGTTGAGAGCCTGCACCGTTTATGGAATACTCTTGTTCATTAACCCTCAAATATCCAACATGCCACTGCAATCCTTGAGAATCCGTAATGCGATCGCATCCCAACTCACCACCAGAAACTCTCAGGTACTTCTCAAATTCTAATGGCTGATTGTTTGGTGTTTGGACTAGAGTTTGTGGTGATAGACTTGGTGATGGACTCGGTGATGGACTCGGTGATGGACTCGGTAATGGACTCGGTGATGGACTTGGCTGAGTGGGTGATGGGGTTTGGATTGGGGTTTGCACCTGCTGTACTTGGGCGTCTTCGGGAGGAGTCAGGATTATGAGAAGGGCAAAAGCTATCGCCGTGATGATCCAACGGACGAGAGGGTATGATGGATGATCAATGAACCCGACCATCGGTGGTAATAAAACAATACCAATCAGCAGCGCCATTAAAGCGGCGGGTGGGTGTATGGCAACTAGAATTAGTCCAAACAGAAGAAAAAAGACTGATAAAACCCAAAGCGCTGCTTTTCCAAAAGGTTGCATAGTGGTAGCGTCTTGTATAGTGCCTAAGAAAATTTTACAGCCAAAAGGTAATCGCACCTCCAGCACTATCCCGACAAATCCCCTTTAAAAAGGGGGGCTTTGATCAGTTTATTGTTCCCCCCATAAGCTATTAAAGGAAGATACCTCCAGATTTGCTCCGGAGGCATCTTTTCGTTCTCAGTATAGTATTACGAGTTGTTAAGCAATCATGGTTGTTACCTCTTCTACCCCCCCTACCGTAGACGGATCTGAGATCCGACGTGAGATTCGCACCTTGGAATCTCAGCTTGTCGAGTGGCGGCGGCGCTTGCACCAGCACCCGGAATTAGGGTTTACTGAACACCTGACGGCTAGATTTGTTTCCCAAAAGTTACAGGAGTGGGGAATTGAGCATCAAACGGGTATTGCCCAAACTGGGATCGTTGCTACAATCGAGGGCGATCGCATGGGTCCGGTGTTAGCGATTCGGGCAGATATGGATGCTTTGCCGATTCAGGAAGAAAACAATGTCCCTTATCGATCGCAACATGATGGAATTATGCACGCTTGCGGTCATGATGGACATACCGCGATCGCATTAGGTACGGCGTTCTATCTTTCCCAACACCGTCAAGACTTTGCGGGAACCGTCAAGTTCATCTTCCAACCCGCTGAAGAAGGACCCGGCGGCGCTAAACCGATGATTGAGGCTGGCGTCTTAAAAAATCCCGATGTGGATGCTATTATTGGGCTACATTTGTGGAACAATTTGCCCCTAGGAACTGTTGGCGTTCGCCATGGTGCTTTAATGGCAGCAAGCGAGCGATTTCAGTGTAAAATTTTAGGCAAGGGGGGACATGGGGCAATGCCACATCAAACCCTAGACGCGATCGTCATTGGCACTCAAGTGGTCAACGCCTTGCAAACCATTGTGGCTCGTAATGTTGACCCAATTGAATCAGCCGTGGTTACGGTGGGAATGTTTCAAGCTGGTACAGCGTTTAATGTCATTGCTGATAGCGCCAAAATGAGCGGCACAGTGCGCTATTTTAATCCGCAATTGGCAGGGTATTTCAGCCAGCGTATCGAGCAAGTGATTGCAGGTATTTGTCAAAGTCACGGGGCGCAGTATGAACTCGACTACCAGCCGCTTTATCCGCCTGTAATCAACAACTCACAGATAGCCGAATTGGTGCGATCCGTAGCTGAAGAAGTCGTCGAAACCCCTACAGGAATCGTACCCGAATGCCAAACCATGGGCGGGGAAGATATGTCATTTTTCCTAGAGGCTGTACCGGGTTGCTATTTCTTTTTGGGATCAGCGAACCCCAGTAAAGATTTAGCCTATCCCCATCACCATCCCCGGTTTGATTTTGATGAAACTGTGTTAGCAATGGGAGTAGAACTATTTGTTCGCTGTGTGGAAAAATTCTGCCAGTAATTCTCGATATTCGGGAAACCTGACAATCTAGGGTGTGCCTGCCAGATCAACCAAACGCGAAACCAGGGTAAGGTAACGAGTCCAAGGCTTTTATAGCTTTGCCTTTCATCCTTTCCCTCGCGTCGATTCGCCAAGGGTTGGTCTATCGATGCCAAACGAGTCCCGCGATCGGCTCTCTCAAACCCTAGAAAATTATAGAGGAATTACCTCCCTCAGGAGAAGTCTATGTCAGCCCCCATCTACCTGAAACTACTGTCAACCCTAACCTTATGCCTAACCACACTGGGGTTCATGTCATCGGGGTTAACCCAACCGATTGTTTCCGATGACAGTACTGATACGACGGTGAATCAACAGAACAACCGCTTCGATATTGAGGGGGGAGAATTATCAGGAGATGGCGCGAATCTCTTCCACAGTTTTAGTGAGTTTGGTTTAGATTCGGGACAAATTGCCAATTTTTTATCTAACCCATCCATACAGAATATTCTCTCACGAATTACTGGCGGTGATGCCTCGGTGATTAATGGGTTAATTCAAATCACTGGCGGGACTTCTAATCTGTTTTTGATGAATCCGGCGGGTATTATCTTTGGCAATGAGGCTCAATTAAATGTCCCCGCCGCCTTTACCGCCACAACCGCTACCGGGATTAGTTTTGGCGATAACCTGTTTAATGCTACCGGGATCAATGATTACACGTCTCTGATGGGAACCCCCAATGGCTTTGTCTTTAATACACCAGAACCCGGTTCTATCGTTAATACAGGCACACTCGAAGTCAATTCTGAACAGAATCTCAGTTTAATTGGCGGTGCGGTTGTGAGTACGGGTGAATTAGTCGCCCCAGACGGTCAAATTACCGTAACCACTGTTCCTGGTAATCAATGGGTGCGGATTAGCCAAGCGGGACAATTGCTGAGTTTAGAGGTTCCTGCGGCGGCGACGCAAGTGCCGTTTACACCTCTTTCCCTACCACAATTGCTAACGGGAGGAAATGTTAGTAACGCCACAGAATTATCGGTAAATGAACAGGGTGAAGTTGCCCTAACAGGTTCAGGGATTGCGATTAACCAGGGTGATGTAGTTGCCAAGACGGTAACGACGGGAACAGCGTTACTTTCAGCAGAGAATAATCTCACGTTGGTTGAGAGTCATTTAACCACAACTGGGGATTTGCAACTCTTGGCGCAGAATACGGTACAGGTGCGGGATACTGTGGCAAATCCATTTATTGCCCAAGCGGGGGATAATTTAACTGTTCAGGGTAATCAAAATGTTGATATCTTTGCCTTGAATCATGCTGCTAGTGGTTTTTACTCTAGTGGGGATATGGTCTTCCGTTCTAGTAATACGATAAGCGGAGATGCTCACTACTCGACAGGCGGCGATTTTCGGATTGAACAATTGGATGGCAGTTCTGGAGATTTAGAAAGTCCTAATGATCCAATTATTTTAGCTTCTGGTGATGTCAGATTAGGAAACTATACCGGGGCTTCGCTACATATTTTAGCAGGAGGTCGAGTAAGGGTAAGAAATGTTACCATCACGGGGACAGATTCAGAAGATAATACGATTAATCCGAATAACGCTAATCCGTTTCTTGCGAGTTTAGCCAGTGTCCCGTTGTCCGCTGGAACAACATTACAAATTGATGGTAGTACTAACCCAACATTAGATATTAGAGCAGGCATTAATTGGGGAGTTTTAGGCGGAGATCCCGGAAATAAACCGATTGGTACAGGACTGCCAACTCCCACGTTCACTACTGCAACAAATGCTGATATTGTTGTTGATAATATCACCATTAGTCAGCCAAATAGTAAGGTTTTATTAACGAATCAATACAATCCCAATAATTTAGCTGGAAATGTTCAAGTTGGACAAATCGATGTCAGCAGTGATTTGGGGAATGCGGGATCGGTTACGATTGAGTCTCGCGGAAATATAAGAACCTCTCCGATTAAATCTAGAGCCAATGTGACTGGTGATGGGGGTGATATTCTCCTCAACGCCGAAAACAATATTGAAATTGGCAATGCTGGTGGTAGTGATATCGATTCAAGAGGGGATAATGGTGGCAATATTACCCTTGATGCTGGTGGTACTATCAGGATGACGAATGCTCTTTCCCGAGGTAAAGATACTACGGGTGATGGAGGCGATATTAGGATTACAGCGGGAGGGGATATTAACAGTGGAAATATCCAGACAAGTGGTGCAAATGGCGGAGAAATCACGATCAAGATCAATGGCGATGGTGTAATTGACACCACAGGTCCGCTAGGAAATGAAGGAACAATAGAATCCTGTAGTAATATTACCTGTGATGGTGCGGGTGAAAGTGGCGATATTGCGGTTGAAGCAACCAGTATTATCACTAGGGGGATTCAGTCAAATGGTGACTTAGATGGTAACATTACCCTGACCAGTAATGAAATTCAGCTTAAGCCCGCAGAAGTACCTGCAAATAGACCTGAAGTTCCTTTTATTAGAGGAACTGGAACGCTTCGGCTTCAGCCATTGGATATAGAAACAATAACTGTAAACACAGGAAGCAATGATCTAATCTTAGATAACCCTCTCCAGCTTGGGGGCAATATCAGTTTCAATACGAGTGGTGGTAATGTTACCTTTAATGGCACGGTTGATGGAGAGTATGATTTAAGTTTAAATACGGACACGGGGACAGCATTATTTAATGGTATTGTTGGTAGTCTAAATTCATTAAATATTATCAGCACGGACGCTAACGGAAAAACGATCATCAATCGTGATATAACTGCCAACCAGTTAGAATTTAACAACATGGTAGAAGTGCTGTCGAATTCAACATTAACGTTGATCCAAAGCGGAATGCAGCCTCCTCCAGCAATCGACTTTATGGAAAGTGTTGAATTAAAGGCTGATCTGACGATAAGCACGATTAGAAATAGTCAAATTAACTTTAATAGCACGGTTGATGGGACTTATGATTTGACCGTATTAAATCCAGGAGAAACGACATTTACAGGTGAAGTTGGCAGCATCAGCCGTTTGAATACCCTTAGGACAGATAACGAGGGAACAACCCAAATCAATAACAATATTACCGCTAATCAACTCGACATCCAAGATGCAGTAGAAGTGCTGTCCGACTTATCGTTAACAGCGGATGAAATTGAATTTGGCTCAACGATTACGGGAACCAATCAAAACCTGATTCTTCAATCGTCAAATATTACTGATATCTTTAGCCTAGCCGGATCAGGGAATTCCTCAGATGAAGCTGGCTTCCAAGATGGTTTCGAGAGTCTGACAATTCGCAGTACGAATAGCGGCGGACAAATTGATTTAAGCAATCTCACGTTCAGTGATCCCGTAACGATTCAAATACCTGATGGTGTGATCGCAATTAACGGCAAGATTACGGGTACAGATGATGCTTCAATTACACTCAACAGTGCAACGACTAACCTAAATGCTGATATCACCACGGAAGACGGAGGTATAGCGTTTAATACAGACAGTGTTGAACTCGGTAATGATGTTACTCTCAACAGTGGTAGTAATCCGATTCGTTTTCAAGGTACGGTTGATGGTAACTATAAATTGACATTATCGAGTTCAGATACAACCACCTTTGGCGGTACAGTTGGTGGTTCTACCCCACTCGATACTCTCACCACTAAGCTTGATGGAATAACTCAATTTAATGGGAATGTTACGGCGAATCGCTTGAATTTACAAGATTCGGTAGATGTGCTATCCAATTTATCCCTAACCGCCACAGAAATTGTTCTCAATGGTATCCTGACAGGTACAGATAATGGGGCTATTACCTTAAATGCTGCCACGACAACGCTTAATTCTAATATCACAACCTCAGGTAGTGATATCAGGTTCTTAGGAGATAAGGTTAATTTAGGCGCTGATGTTGACCTGAATACGGCGAGTGGTAATATCAATTTCAGTGGCATCGTAGAGGGCGATCGCACTTTACGTATCTTCAGTACCGGAACCACCACATTCTCTGGTGCTGTGGGTAGTGTCACACCATTAAATAGTCTCACCACTGACGCCGGAGGAATCACCCAATTTGGCGGAGATGTTACCGCGAATCGTGTAAGCATCCAAGATTCCCTCGCCGTCTTATCGGATTTATCCCTAACTTCACCAGAGATTACTTTGGGTGCAACGGTAACGGGATCAAATACTAATCTGGTTTTACAACCGCTTAATCCGACTCAAGACTTTACCCTCACCGCAGGCGTGTTTGAAGACGGGTTCCAGAGTATCAGGATTGGAAGAGAGAATGGTAGTGGCGCGATCGCACTCAATGGCAATCTTACCTTCAGTGATCCAGTATCCATCCTATCACCAACTGGTTCAGGTACGATTACCGCTACAGGTACGATTACCGGATTGGATAATGCTACTGTCAGCCTACAGGCAAATCAAGATATTAACGTAAACGATATTACTGCCAATTCAGGAATTTCTCTCACCAGTAATCAAGGCGCTGTCACTACCGGAAATCTGAATACATCGGGAGTAAATCAAGGCGGAGATATTACAGTACAAGCCAAAACTGAGATTCAAGCAGGTGCGATCAATTCCAGTGCAACTCAGGGCGATGGGGGGAATGTCACCTTAGATCCAGAAAACGATATCGAAGTGGATTCGATTAATGCTCAAGGTGGCAGCAATGGCAGAGGTGGTAATGTCGATATTACCACAGAACAATTTTTCCGTGCCACCGAGACATTTAGCGATCGCACGGGTACAACAACCAGTATCTCCACTGCTGGCGGGAATGGTGGTGGATCAGTGATTATCCGCCATCAAGGAGGGAAATTGGATACCCCCTTCACCGTTGGGCAAGACTACAACGATGTTAATGGTACAAGGGGCGCGATCGCAACCGGAAGCGATAATCAAATTACCGAGGGTTCCTATCCTAATCCCTATACTCAGGGAATCGCACCGAGTCAGATTCAACTGATTACACCGGAAACAATTACACCAGAAACAAGCCGTGAATCGAGTGAATCGTCACCCGAAAATCCGCTGATTCTGCAAAAAGAGTCCCCCTCACAGCCTCAGGTAGAAACCGACGTGCCATCTGTAACAATTGACACCGTATTTGGCACAATTGATGCGGCGTATACCCAAGAATTTGAAGCCTATCTCAGCAAATCAGCTACTCAAATTCTCACCCTAACTGAGGCGCGTCAACTTTTGCAGGATATTGCCCAAGAAACAGGCGTCAAACCTGCGTTAATTTATGTCATGTTTGTTCCCAGTAGTATCTCTTCTGAATCAGCTACTCCCGAAGACAATGATCAACTGGATCTCGTCTTAGTTACCGCCCAAGGAGAACCCATTCATAAATCCATACCCATCACCCGCGCTGAAGTTTTACAAGTGGCGCAACAGTTTCAACGAAGTGTAACCAATGTCCGAGATACTACGGGTTACTTAGCCCCAGGGAAACAACTCTACGACTGGTTAATTACGCCATTAGAAGCTGACTTACAAGCCCAAGGCATTCAAAACTTGGTGTTTGTTATGGACAGAGGATTACGTTCCATGCCCGTCGCCGCCCTACACAATGAAGAACAATTCTTGATCGAGAATTATAGTGTCGGAATTATGCCCAGTTTAAGCCTTACTGATACTCGCTTCCAAAGTGTGCAAGATAGCAAAGTATTGGCAATGGGGGCAGCACAATTTAGTGATCAAAAGCCTTTACCCGCCGTTCCTGTGGAATTAGAAGCGATTACCCAGAAACTATGGCAAGGTCAATTTTTCCTAAATGAAGGCTTTACTCTAGATAATCTGAAAGCCCAACGGAAAAAACAACCCTTTGGCATTATTCACCTCGCCACCCATGCCGATTTTCGTCCCGGTGCGATCAGCAATTCCTACATCCAATTATGGAATAGTAAGCTACGCCTTGATCAATTACCAGAATTGGGGTGGAATAATCCCCCGGTAGAATTACTGGTACTCAGTGCTTGTCGTACTGCATTAGGGGATGAAAACGCCGAATTAGGCTTTGCCGGATTAGCGGTGCAAGCGGGAGTCAAATCAACATTAGCCAGTTTGTGGTATGTCAGTGATGAAGGTACATTGGCACTAATGACCCAATTTTATGATCAGTTAAAAACAGCTCCAATTAAAGCCGAAGCCTTACGACAGGTGCAAATCGATATGCTTAAGGGGAAAATTAAACTGGAAAATGGTCAACTGATTACGTCTGCGGGAACGATTTTGTTACCCTCTGAACTGCCCCAATCACAAGATTTAACCCATCCGTATTATTGGGCATCTTTCACTATGGTGGGGAATCCTTGGTAAAAACTTGCGGAAATTTTTGGCTGAGTCTCCCACTCCCCTGCACCTTTACCTCATAATGAGAATTGGAGAGTTTATGAAGAAACGTAACAATGCCTAAAGCTATCTGGAACGATACGGTTCTCGCCGAGAGCAACAACTGTCAAATTGTCGAAGGAAACTATTATTTCCCTCCAGACTCAATCAACCAGGAGTATTTTAAGGAAAGCAGTACCCATACAAGCTGTCCCTGGAAGGGTCAAGCCAATTACTACACCATCGAAGTTGATGGGCAACAGAATAAAGATGCAGCATGGTACTATCCTCAAGCAAAAGAGAAGGCGAAAATTTTTGAGGGCTATGTTGCCTTTTGGAGAGGAGTAAAAGTTGAAGCATAGCTAGTATGGGTTTAGAATCCTCGCCCAACTTAAATATACAGCGCTTTGCGCTGTAATAAAGTACAGTAGATCAAAGTCCCCCTTCAGATCCCCCTCCCGTCCCCCTATTTGATCCCCCTTCCGTCCCCCTTAAAAAGGGGGAGACCAAAGGATGCTTCGCTTTTTGTTCCATGGGGGAAACCAGAGGATGCTTCGCTTTTTTTCCAAGGGGGATTTAGGGGGATCGGCAATGTACCGCATAGCAAAGCAAACTGCTGTAATGTAGGCTTTTCTTAAGGCGATGACACTCTCTGTAAAATGCTACAGCTAGACCTGAATCCTTTCTACCTACTTTTTAACCGCCCTATCCTCCCCGGAAGTTCGCCAGTTTTCCCGATGGAAATTCGGCTGAGATTGAACCCAGAAGTTTGCACCCGATTCAATTAACTCTTGCTCAATTTGCACAGCATCTTCTACTATCGCTGATGTCAAATTCATTGTCTTTAGATAGACATTATAAGCCGCGACTGGCACATTTAAAACAGAACTCCAGGCTTCCTCTTGTTGGTGAAATACCTGAATTTCTGGCTTTTGTTCAGGAAGTCCCTTTCCTATCTTTAATCCACATAACTCAATTTCTGACGCCGATGGTGGTTGATCAATTAAACCATGATAGTAATCCCCTACATTCAGCAATACGTCATAAATCTCTCTAGACAACCGTTTGCCAATAGGATGAGACAAATTACAGGTTAACATTGGCAGTACATGCCAAGTTTGAGCGAGCAAATCTTGTCTAACACCAGACAGAGTAGCGGGAATCAACAGATCAACAGAACTCAGAAAATCCGTGTTCAGAGAAAGAACCATGACGGAAACAACTTGCCACTCCTCTGCGGCGACAGGCGATTCAGGTTCCTTCACAATCATCACATAGCGCGGTGGGGCATTTCCCGCGAGAAACCTTCGTGCGGAATCAGGAAATAGATGCTGTTGCTCCTGTGGAGAAAATTCTAGAGGACTATACACCGAGCGATTAACCTCCCAGATTTCTCCAGGTTGGGGGGGTTGCTGGTTTAATGTTGAACCTTGAGGAAACCTGTATTCACTATAGTTTATACGCATTTGATTCTAGCTCCAGACAATACCGTACTCTGCTCTGATGAGAAAGCAAATCACCTGAAACCTAGCCTACTCTAAATTTCACCAAACGGCGTATAAAAATTGATCAACTTTACCAAAACTTCAAATCGCTAGCCCGGATGGATACACCTCATCGACTTATGATTGTTTAAACTTCCCTCAAACTCTCACCAATGACAAATGACAAATGACAAATTACGCTCCTTACCAACCTTGAGTTGATCGCACTCGCTGAACCTTTTGACTGCTTGTCGCTTTGATTTCAGATTGAATCGTTGCAGGTTGCATCAATCCTAACTCTTCAGCAAGGTATTCTAATAACTCGCGCCAACGTTTTGAGACAGCACCTTGAGTTTTTAAGCCCAAATCAGCAGCCAGTTGGACTTGAGTTTTGCCTTGTACTTTACCATACCAGAGTCTTTGATAACCCCGATTAGGATGACGTTTATCCAGCACTGAAATCGCATCAATGGCGCGGCTAACTAAATCTGCACGTTCTACAGTATCCAACAAATCCAACTCATCCTGTATCGTTTCCAATAAAGGCAAATCCGTGCCTGGAATGGTTTGGTCTAAACTGATACAGTTTTGTCGTTTTTCCTTACGAACCAAGTCAATAATCGCAAAACGTGCCACCATTGCAGCCCAGTGGTAGAAGTCTTGGACATCCCCTTGGCGGAACTTTCCCGCCATTACAGCTTGAAATACTTTAGCATGGGCAGTTTGGGCAGCATCTTCCCAGGAAACAGCCGTACCTCTCGTATTTTTACGGGCAATTCTTTCAATTCTTCGTTGATGTTCCAAGTGGCTCAGAAGTTGCCCACAAACCAGACAATCTCCCTTGAGACAGCGTTTTATTGGGTCTTCAGGAAGAAGAGCGTGATTAAATTGCTGAGTCATATCAAGTCTGGCTAAAGATTATATTATGTGCCTTGTTTCGTCAAACGGGTTGACTGTGTAGGAAATTTCACGGGTACAAGAGACTCCTACACAGATGTGTAGAAGTCATAGATGAGCTGAAAGCATTACATCATAGCAAAAGTGTGGGAAGGTTGATCAAGAAATCATCAAACCTGCGGCTGACTAGGTAGAAAGACTTATGACTCCAGGGGGGTGATTGTTGTTCCAATTTTTGGTCAAGCACCGGGTTCTAATCGCAACGACTCAACTGACAACAAAACTTTTTTCGGGGATTTCGGAATAGTTGGCTCTTAGGATTCGTTACAGATCACTAGGTAAGGGAAGGGCAGCGGATGAGTTCCTTTCCTGCTTGTGCTGGTGAGCCTTCGCGAATAAAAATTAGTGGCGTCCAAAATCCCAGCATTAGCGTATTGATTTTCATGATTTTGTCTGACAAAAACAGATTCTACTCATTACTCGTCAGAAGAGAGTTGATTTTACGCAAAACATTGACTTTGTTTACAAAACTTTACTTCGACTGATTGTTTTGTTTATCCTTGCATAGGACATCAGTCAATAAACCCGGTTTCTCGGAATACTTGACTGGTATTATAGACACCTTGCCCCCTACAGTTGGATATAGCACATCAGCTTGGAAACTGCCATATAATTATGCAAAACGTGATTCTGAATTGGTCGATCTCCCTGGTTTTATTAACCTTGACAGTCGCTTGCATGAGTAATCAGTATGTTCCCTATCACCCAGTTATTCGCTCACAAGATGAGTTAATGGTTTCCAATTCGGCTGTTAACTCAGAACACCGAGAAAATATCAAGCGAGTCTTTGATTTTTATAGTGTTTCTTATCGCGAAGAGAATGGACAAATCCTGATCCCGGCTGATGTTTGGCAAGATCGGGAACTGATGTGGAACTATACGACAAAGGCGAATGACCCTGAATGGCTACGTCAACAAGAAGAAGATGGTCATATTAAGTCCACGCCCTAAAAAATGTATTTGTCTGCCAACTCGCCGCCGTGCGCTGTTCAATCGCCGCCAATTCCATCTCATCCAACGGCTGAAAACGGCTGGCGACTTCCACATTTGACTCTAACTGTGGCACATTTTCTGCCGCAATTACCGCACAGTGAACCCCGGATTGAGAGAGAGTATATCCCAGCGCCTGGTGCATTCCGTCTAAAGCACCGGATTTAAACAACCGCCCATACGCCGGGACTTTCATGGCAATCACACCCACCTTTTGCTTTCGCGCAACGGGTAAAACTGTGGGAATAAATGGACGGGGGTGATGTTTATCCGCCGCATTAATACAAACTAGGGTAGTATCAAAGGGATAACGCTGCAATCCAGCCGCAATCACATCGGGTTCGTGATGTCCAGTAATCCCAGAGTATTTAATTAAGTTTTGGGCTTTGGCTTCTTCGATCGCTTTAGCCGCCCCGGTTGAACTAAAAATCGTATCGAGTTCTTCGTGAAACGAGACGTGATGCAATTGCCACAAGTCCAAATAATCGGTATTCAAGCGTTTAAGCGATCGCTCTAACTCCCGCCATGCCCCATCGCGATCGCGGGCGGCGCTTTTACTGGCGAGAAATACCTGCTGTCGGTAGTTTGGTAAGATTTTACCGAGATAGTCTTCACTCGGTCCATAACTCGCCGCCGTATCAAAGTAACGAATCCCTAATTCTAACGCCCGTTGAATAATCGCCAACGCCTCCGCTTCCTGGTTCGGTTTGGATAAGGGTGTCTTACCCGCCCCTCCTAAGCCTAAAATAGGTACAGAAACCCCCGTATTCCCTAACATCCGTTCCGGCATTGTGGTAGTGCTAGAGACTGACATAGCGATGGTTGAGCCTGACTGCGGCTGGGAAGCCGAGGGTTGATGTTGTTTCCACGCCGCACTTCCCACAATTCCTCCTGCTACCGCCATACCCGTGAGTAGAAATGTGCGTCGGTTGGTTTTTTCGGACATGCACTGCACCTCCAGCCTTTCTTCCCATTGTGCTGACTTTGCTCAAATATGCAATACGTAAATTGAGATATAGCAACCGCCATAGCGGTTAGGACACATCATTTATGTAGAGATGCGCCATGGCGCATCTCTACAATGGTGCCTCAACACTTAATGTCCACACCCCATCCCAATCAGGAGGCGGTGGCGAGTCTAGCCAATACAAACAGCGCTGGATATGTAATCTCGCCGCCTTATCAGCGCCATCCATCTCCAAAACCTGGGAAAATTCACCAATTGCCAGGGCAAATTGGTGGTTTAGGTAATAGCGACGCCCTTTTTCATAATGGTCAATAATTTGTTCTTGCTGACTCGAAAGGGATTGGGAACGAAGTCCCATTAGTTCATATATGGCAAGGGATTGGGGTTTACTCTTCACCGGGAGGCGATCCAGTTCCCGTACCCAGACGCGATCGCGACAATGTTTATAAATCGTTTCGCTAATAATAATGTCGCAGCCATAATCGCGACTGACTTGTTCGAGTAATGAGGTAAAGTTGACAATATCCCCAGACAATGGGGGTTGAAAACCATTTTGACTCAGATGGATTCTCCCTGCATGAATACCAATCCCCAGGCGCGGCATTGGCTGATGGGGTGTCAAATGATTACGATTAAACTCGGCTAACTGTTGGCGCATGTCTATCGCTGCTTGTACCGCATACCAGGCGCGATCGCTTACGGCTAAGGAGGTATCAAAGACAGCAATTAATGCATCACCAATATATTGATTTAAAGTGCCTTGATACTTCAAGACAGTCTCCACCATCAGTTCACAATAGTGATTGAGCATGGAAACAACGGTTTCTGCTTCCATGTCGTCCATCAAGCTGGTATAGCCTTGAATATCGGCACATAAAATCGCCACATTGGGGTGGGCAAATAACTGGATATCATATTTTCTCAAAAATTCCTGGGTGAGTTCCTGGCTGACTTGGTGATAGGTAGGGAGTTGAGTGGAACTCGTGGAATTAATTTCTTTGAGAACGACGACGAGTCCATAAAAATGATGAGATCCGTTGTTCTCGGCGATCGACCGAATCGATAAATCAATCGGTTGTTCCTGATCACGGGCAATAACTGTATGAGGAGCGTGATAGTCCTGATGTTCCGTTAAAGCGCCTTGGACTAAATGAGCAAAATCACTCTCTTTAACCTGAATAAAATCACCAATCCAACTCCCTTCCACCCCATCTTTATCATCGCTTTTGAGAAGCTGATGCGCTTTTTCGTTGACAGTAATAATTCGCCCCGTTGCATCGGTATAAATCACGCCATTATCTAGCGTCTTTAAAATAAGCTGTTGAATCTGTTCCTGTTGTTTAAGCGATGCGAATTGGCGAGAATTTTGTAATGCAATCCCCACTTGCAGCGCAAAGGCTGCCATTAATTGTTGATCGGCTTGACTAAAACTTGCTTTAAATATATCCGGTGGAATGGGCCAACTATCGGGATCATACGCGGGAAAATATCCCCGTTTCTTTTTATTAATTAATTCAAGGACACCTAAGACTTCGTTATCCGGTGTCAAAATAGGCATATAGAGTAAACTACAGGTACGATATCCGGTATGGCAATCGCTTTTTTTGATCCGATCAACACCAGGGTGGATATAGAGGTCAAAGGGAATATTTAAGGCTTTTCCCGACTCAGCTACTTTACCAACAAAGCCAACCCCAATCCCGTGGCGCTTCTCGTAAGGAGAACCTTCCTCTGTTTCCACCCTTGTCCACAGTTCCTGACGTTCCTGATCGATTAGCCATAAGCGACTGCGATCGGCATTCATTAATTCATTGGCTTCTTGAATAATAAGCTGACGGATCGCATCAAAGTTTAGTCCGCCTTGGCTAATCGTATGAATGGCTTTAATAAAGCCAATAAAAACCTCTTGTTTTTTAATTTCTGCATAAAGCGCCTGACATCGCTCAACTGTTGAACGAATCCACGCACTTGCCTGATAAAATCGCTTTTCATCGTCTTGAGTAAATCCATGATTGTCAATCGTCTTTTCTATAGGCTGATCGGGGCTAGCCTCTGGTTTTAATTTGTTAATTAATTGAACGAAGGCAACGATGTTTTTTTGTTTATTAGCTAAAGGTAGAGATAATAAATTATAAACGATATAATCAAAGGATCGCGGTAGCTTTATGCCGTGTTCTTCACGGTAAAACTGACATTCAAAAGGATTTTCTACAAAACTCTGCAAATTGGCAATTCCGCCAATCCCTGTAGAATTGGGAATTCTTAACTCTTTCGGTTGAGAAGAGTTCGGCGTTAAAACGAGACACTGCTCCGGATCATATCGGTCTAATAAAAAAATATTAACCCGATCAACACGGATAATTTTCTTGAAGCATTGAGCTATTTCTATTAACATTTCTGTTAATATACAACTTAAGTCCTGGTGATTTGACATCAGTATAGATCCTCCCTTTTCTTTAACCAGGCAGTTGCCCATTTAAGCCGCTTCTCAAGGTTTATCGGGTAAGATGCTTCTAAAACAGTGCGATTTGGCGCAACTGCTCTACCTACAATCTTGACATGCCTGTGACCTATCGACCATACTACCTGTACTGTAGCCACTTTTATGCCTGATTAGTCAACGATCCCCATTCGTTGGGGAGGGAAAAATCGTTTGGTCACCTTTCCCAGAATATTCTGTCGGGGAAGAAACCCCCAATCCTCACTATCATAGCTGTGGTTCCGGTTATCCCCCAAGACGAAATAAGAATTGGCGGGAACGGTGATGGGAGTAAAGGCATCTTGAGAACCTCCTTGACGATAGTTCTCTTCCAGAGGCTGAGAATTGATATAAACGATTCCCTTTTGCATCTCTACCCGTTCTCCAGGTAAACCAATAATTCGCTGAACAAAGGCGTCTCGAAAATGGTTGTCTTGCAAAGCTTCCGGTGGTAAAAATAGGACAACATCTTGCCGTTGCGGGGATCGAAAATGGTAGGTTTGTTTATCCACAATAACGCGATCGCCGCTGTGTAACGTTGGGTTCATCTCGTTCGTGGTAATGACGTGACTATCAGCGATATGTGTTGTAATAAATAACATTTGCATAGAAATTATGATAGAAAATAGAATAGAGACAATCGCCATACATAAAATTGGCATCTGATTTCGTTCACGACGAACTGTTGAGGCGATATAAACGTGATAAAAAACCAGAGATTTGAGCAGTATCGGCACGAGTTGAACCAGCAACGAGGTAACAAAAAAAGTAAAGAATAGAACACTCAACCACAGACGGTTAATATAGAGGTGACCCACACCAGGAACAAGGCGCGAGAGAAAGACAGCCAGCCATGGATCTTTTCGACTGGTTCTGAGTTTCTCAAAACTTAGTGGATTAGCTTTCTTGGCACAGTCATAGGCATCAAATATTCCCCAAATACTCAAGGCGAATGTGGCGAGTAATAGAATTTCTCCGATGAAAATATTGCCGATTTGACTTAAAATTAACCATCCACTTAAAGCATATAACCCGACTTGAGTGATAATTAAACTATACCCTCTGATCATCTTTCCGGTATAAAGCTGACCAATTCCGGGAAAAAATAGGGATAAGTTAGCCGCTAGCCAAGGTTCTTTTCCTGAACTCGGTGAGGAAGGGTGCTGCAATTGAGACATCAGTTTTGCCTTCGATATAGGTATAGTCCAGTAGATACCCCATGTTAAGATGCTGAATTTAACAAAAGTCTAAGAGAGCGGCTTTACTATAACGAGTAACCGGGCAGAGTGACAAGTTGATTTAACTATCTTTATAGAAACTTATAAAACAAAGCCTATAGTTTAAATAAACGGTGAAGTTAAAATTGTATTTTATCCTTTGTCATTCCTACTTATCAGAGAAATAAAAATGGCATTTAAACTCGAAACCGTTATTCCTTGGGGGCGTTCGCTGGACGAATATGTCAGAATGTTTGACCTGCAACCCGATGAACTCAGATTAACCCTACTCGATTGTGCGGGGGGACCGGCTAGCTTTAATGCGGAGATGACGTGCCAAGGATATAATGTTATATCCTGTGACCCTATCTATCAGTTTTCGGCAACTGATATCAAAAGACGCATTCAAGAGGTATATCCAAGGGTGATTGATGGGGTGAAAGCGAATCGTGATAACTATGTGTGGCAAACAATTGGAACACCCGAAGAACTGGGAGAAATTCGCCTGTCAGCTATGGAAGAATTTATCGACGATTTATCGATTGGAATTGAACAAGGACGCTATATTAAAGCTGAATTGCCTGGTTTACCATTTACAACCCGTCAATTTAGTTTAGCGGTTTGTTCTCACTTCCTGTTTAGCTATTCTGATTTATTGTCTCAAGCGTTTCACCTGCTTTCGATCCAGGAATTGTGTCGTGTGGCAAATGAGGTGAGAATTTTTCCTCTGGTAGATATTTCGGGAGATGTATCTCCCCACCTATCACCTGTAATCAGCGAATTAAATGCACAGGGATATAATGTGGAAATTAAGCAGGTGGCTTATGAATTTCAACAAGGGGGAAATCAAATGTTGCAGATAAGAAAATTTTGAGTATGTAGGGGCGGGTTTCACAATTATCGTTTCCTTTTATCCAGATGTAACTAAACCAGCCCCGACTCAGGATTCCGGAGGCGCTAAAGCGCTAACTACGAACGAATGGTGCGATCCGGAGCGTTAACCCTGATTGAGCATTAGTACCGCTTGGTTTTCTGCACCCCGTAAATAATCCCTGTGGCAATAGACAGTAAAATTAATAACCACAAAATACCTCCTGGAATAAAGCTGAGGATTCCTACACCTCTAAAAATATAAACCACAATCGTAATAGCGACAGAAATGGAAAAAAGATAAGCATAAATTAGGGTATCAGATGGGGGAGGTGGACTCATAATATAAGTAGTTGAACAAAATTAAAGGTAACGGCGGGGAACTCGCTGCCCTTGAGAAGCAAGTTACGCCTTATGTCATTTGTGAATGTTTCAGGAATAGTGACAGAACGAAAGAGAGTTCGGTTTATTTCCACCAACCTGCTTAATTTACCGTCGGATCGTGAGACCGGTGAGGATACCGATACCAATGGAAAAGAGAACGATCGCCCAGACGACAGCCGATGGAATTTGCTGAATTACACCGAGTCCCGTGAGTAGCAAAACAAATGCTGCGAGTAACAGACCCACACCTAGGGCAATACCAATAATATACAAAAAGGTTTTTGTGCCTTCATTGGGGGATTGATTCACAATCGAATTCCTTTAGATTGAGACAACGACAGAACTACGGGACTTATTCTTGCATAGAATGGAACAATCCGTTACATATAGCCCACAGGCTCTCCCCCACCTGTACGAGTATGGCACTGCTGTGTCCCTACGGTTTGCTGGTTTGCTGCAAATTGAGCGATGCGTTCAAATCTCTGTCGCACTCAAACCCGCAATTGTCGCACCGAAAAACTCTCTTTTCAATACCCCAATGTTTTGGATGCTCCCGAAAGCTAAAGTAAGCTAAAGCTTACTGTATTAAAAGCTAAAACTCATTTAAACGAATTTTAACTTTTAGCCCGTTCGCGTGAAGTGAAACTGACATACCAAATATCGCTATTACGCAATCCTGAGGCGAGGACTGACAGCGATGCTATACTAACGCCAAGGTCAAATTCTATTGGCGATCGCTAAATCTCCTGCTATGTTCCGGTAGTAGAGCATTCACGCAAGGCTGCGCCAGCGATGATATATCCTTAAATCCTGGGAATAACTCGAATTCTGCTTTCCACGACTTCCTATATGGGAAAGCGAGAGGATCAATATATGGAATTTCCTGAAGATCTGAGTATTATGGGGTAAATGTAGATGCACCCCAGATATATACATTAACCCAACTCATCTAGGATGGGATGAGGGGTAATACCCCCACCCCCTACAGAAAAATTCAGGTTCTAATAAGCTGACAACTACCAGACTGCTATGGCTCGCAAAAAAAACCGCAAAAAAACCAATATCGAATCTTTGACGTCGAATGTTCCTGAAACGTCAGAGACATCTGAATCCACGAAAACAGTTGAGGAATCAACCCAGGACAACACTGAGGTTAATCCTCCTCAAACTGAGGAGTCAACCCAGAGTTCTACTCCCGCCAATCCTCCAGCAACAGAAGAAAAAGCCGAGTCAACTCAGAGTTCTACTCTAGCCAATCCTCCAGCAACAGAAGAAAAAGCCGAGTCAACCCAGAGTTCTACTCTAGCCAATCCTCCAACGGCAGAAAAGAAACCCGAAGCGTCAACTCAGAGTTCTACTCTAGCCAATCCTCCAACGGCAGAAAAGAAACCCGAAGCGTCAACCCAGACTTCTACTCCAGCCAATCCTCCAACGGCAGAAAAGAAACCCTATCTAGCCATTAAACCCAAACCTATCCCTGCCAAATCCGTTGAAAAGAAACCGCCACCCCCTCCAGTGACAGAAGCGACAAATGAAGCTGGCGAACTGTTTCACAAAGGCGACTCGATTACAGTAAAAGCGCCTTGGGGAGGTGAGGCGACAGCAGAAATTGTAGACTTTTATCAAACCCATAGCGGCAAGATTTGGGCGCAATACAATCCCTTAGACTCTCAACCAAACTGGACTTGGTATAGCGGATGTATTCGTACCAATCTTTTGGAGAAAGCAACACAAACCGCTCAAGTATGATGAAAGACGACTGAAAGATTGTTCGCAGGCATCGGGTAGATTTGCTCTAAGACTAGATGCTGATCTTGGGCGATTGCCACAACATCCTCAAGGTCACGCACACCCCAGTCGGGGTTGGACGCCTGCAACGAGGCATCAAAGGCAGCATTACTGGCAGCAGTATGCTGTCCATTGCGCTTGAATGGGCCATATAAATAGAGAACACCCCCTGGAGGAAGCAGACGACTTGCCCCGGCTATCAGTCCCAAGCACGCTGACCAAGGGGCGATGTGAATCAAATTAATGCTGACTATCGCCTTCAACGGTGAGGTTTCCCAATCAACAGGTGACTCCTTCTCTACAGACCAACTCGGTGTCTGCACATCAATATCTAAGGGTGGGTAAAGATTATCAGCAGGTTCGTAAGCAGACCAGTCTGCAATACTGGCACGCATGAGAGGATTGGCATCAGAAGGTAACCATTGACGTGGCTTTAGACGTGGGGCAAAGAAAACAGCATGTTCCCCTGTGCCACTAGCAACTTCTAAAACTGTACCTTTTGCAGGCAGTACGCGACGTAGAATCTCAAGAATCGGTTCGCGGTTGCGTTGAGTCGCAGGTGCATATTGCCGTGCATCGTCCGTTGTACTCATAATTTCTGCTTATCGATTAGACTTACCTAATTTCTATTACTTGCCCCGTTCCTCATTTCTTTCATGAGCAGGGGAGGAGTACGCATGAGTAAGGCTGAACAGGGATCATTGTAGGTGAGGTTTGCGGTGATCAGCCAAAGGTTGCCGGAGAAATTGGCTGGGGGTGCATCGCGAATGTAGTCTTTATAACAGTTAGTTTATAAGCATCTGGGTCTTTGGCGGCTAGAAATTTATTGTTTTATCAGTTAAAATAATATATGACTAAGAATAGCTAAGGGTAAACGCAGCAAGAGTCATCTACCAAACGCTGACCGATACAAACGGTACAACGTCAGCTTGAGGGATAAACTTCAAGCCTAGCGAAAAAGAGCTTGTTAATCACTTGCTCAACCATAGAACCCCTTGCTCAAAACACTATACCTGCTCTTCTGTGACCCCTTATACTCTAGCAGCTTACCCTGTTTAAAGTTGTAGGAACGCCAATTTTATGTCAAGCCGAGTGACTAGACTGACAAACTATAAGGATTGAGTTAAGCCAAGAGAACAATGTTTGACTTGATTCTGTAGATGTTGCCATTGGGTAGCGTCCAATCAAACAACATATTTCTTTGTTCCCGTTAAAAATTTTATAGCAATCGATTTTAAAATGCTGCAACCGGAATAAGCGGCTAGATTCCGGACTAACTCGGTATTGGGGTGCTGTGATCTACCGATTGGTACGCTATCCGAACTCAAGCCCCCTTATCTAAGATTTGTGATGAAAACGATTAAACCCACTAACTCGGAAACATCAACCTTTCAAAACAACGCCATCCAACCCCGTCTAATTCTTCAAGCCATTGCCTTTACTCTGATTTTGTCCTTTAGTGCGGGTCATCTATCACCCAAGAATAAAGGGATGACGAATCAGTCTCTTCAGGCGAATCCTCAGCTATCTACGGCAATTGGTCATATTGTTTTGCAACATGCCTCCGAGCATACACGAGTGCCTTCCTCGAAACTCGACCTAGTTGATGTGCAACCCCATACCTGGTCTGATAATTGTCTAGAATTGGCTGAAGCAGAAGCCTCTTGTCAGCAGATACCTGTATCTGGATGGCAAGTGGCTGTTGCCAAGGGGCAACACCGCTGGATCTATCGCACAGATGCTTCTGGTTCCGTGGTTAAATTAGAAAGCAGTAACGTTGATTCTAGTAAGTAGGTTAGCACGATTGTGGGATCGTCAGCGTATACAAAGGATGAATGACGTAGCTTGCTTCTCGCTATCGCGAGTATGACGAATGACGATCCCCACCGTTAACTTTAATTGTCCCCACCTACTTAAAGCCCTTTCTAATCCGAGACGTCCCAATCCGCTGAAATTTCTGGCGATCGCGCAGGTAGGGGAAAGAGTGCCTGAAACGCTGCCTGACGCTGGGGTGAGGATTCGGGCGCGTTGTCCCACAGGGTTTCGTAGAAAAAGAATGACACCCCAGCAAATCCTCGCTGACGCACAGCTTCGACTTGCTTTTGAATTTGTGATAACGAAATCGGCTTATTTTTTAATCCGGCTAAAATCCCGATCCCTACAGGGATATGACGCCGCGCCGCCTGGACTTCCGGCTGTTCGAGTTCTGCAATAAACCGATCAAAGTCATTCCGATAAATCTGTACGATCAACTCTTCAACCAAACCACGACGTTCCCAGGTATACCAATCGGCGAGATAGAATTCATAGGAAAAATCTTGAGGATTGGGAGACAGGGAGATAATCACATCCGACTTTTGCGCTTTAATCGCTCGGAAAAGTTGGGTTAAGTAGTCCGTAATTTTGTTCGCCCGCCAGCGTACCCATTCTGAGTTTTTGGGATCACTGGGGGGTGATTGACCTTGATGCTCTTGTTGATAGAGCTTAACGGTCAAGGGATCATAACCAAACTCAAAGGGCAAGCCGAAATGATCGTCGAATTGAATCCCATCAATATCATAGTTGTTGACTAACTCGACGACTAAATCCTGGATAAACTGCTGCACTTCCGGGTTAAAGGGATTCAGCCAAACGCGATCGTGACTTCCTTCTTGTTTAATCTTCCCACCTTGGCGATTTTGCGTCAGCCAATCGGGGTGACGTTGGGCTAACTCCGAGTCAGCTGGTGCCATAAATCCAAATTCAAACCAGGGAATCACCCTCATATCCTTTTGATGGGCTTGTTCGATGATTTCCTTGAGCATATCTCGTCCTTGGGTTCCCTGATTGGGATCAAGGGATTCATCTAAGGGAGTCACTAGCCTTACCGCCCGCCCAATTTCCCGTTTAGCCACTTGACTAGGGTAGAGGGTATAGCCCCAATTCCAAACGGTGGGATAGACGGTGTTGAAGTTGAGTTGATCTAGGCGTTGAATGGCGTTGGTAATGCCTTGAGTGGAAAATAAGACTTGGCTATCAATATTCGTCAGCCACACCCCACGTAACTCAGCTTGAGCCGAATTGGGGACTTGAGTCTCGACTTTGGCAATGTACTGGGAGGGGATCAACTCAGCGGTTTGAGTCGCTTGGCACAAAAAAGCGGCAATTTCAGCCCGACTCGCATTTTGGTTCGGGTTAAAGGTTTGCACGCTGGGATAATTAACTACAAGCTGGTTTTCTACAGCGGCTGCGATCGCGCCTTGGGAATAATTGGGAATCGTGCTAGCATCTTCAAATGCTGATGTCAAGGTTTCAGCGGCAGGTTGCTGGGGAACATACTTCAACCCACTGGCTAAAGAAACTAAGGCTTGCACACGGGGGATCGGTTGATTGGGTTGGAATAGTCCACCCGGATAACCCGCTAAAAATCCGGTTTGATAGGCTTGGCGAATCGCTTGACTTGCCCAGTGTCGAGTTGGCACATCAGCAAACTTTCCGCCCGTGCGTATCTCTGGCGCATCTGGAAAGGCTTTACCTAGCATGGCGGCAAATTCAGCCCTAGTTACAGGGGCATTGGGTTGAAAATGACCATCTGGATAACCACGAATAATCTGCTGCTGTGCTAACTGTTCAATGCACGATTGCGCCCAATTTCCTTGGATATCACTCAGCCGCGTTTGAGCGTAAGCTAGGGTTGGCAGCCATAAGGCTAAACACAAACCCAACATAAACAGAAACATTAACCAAGCCTGATGCCCACAAGCACGGCTAAAAGCAACTAGCCCATTGGCAAAGGCTGTAAATAAGGTTTTGACCAACTGTTTCATAAAAGGAGCAAATCTAGAGATATCACTATTGACGGGCTACACACCTTCCTGATCAGGAATGACTCGCTGAGTTAGGCAAAGGTTGCCAAAGCGACTTATCGCCATTGGCTGTCGGATCAAGACTGGGAGAGTCGTTTTGAGTTTTGAGACTCTGACTGATTTGGAACGTTACTCCGAAACGTTTTGTATTTTTGGCTACAAACATTTCTGTATTGTCGGTCAATTACATGGCGAATTGGCATAATATTTTAAGTTTTTCAACATTTTCCGGCTGGGGTACTCCCAAGACTTACCCAAAAATTTCACATTTAAGGTGTATTTTGTGAGTAATACTGTCTTTATGTCAGGAATCTTAGCTGATCTCCCCCATTTCCTCATGATTGCCCCAGCAGGTTTTGGGATAAATAACCTTAAACGGCTGAACTCATCTCCATCGGCTAGGTTAACAAAACTTGGCGTTAAATGAGTGGAAAGGTTCAGGATGACAAGACGGGGAAACAAGAGAGAGCAGGAGGGTTCCAGGTGCGGGAGAACTGGGGAGATTATCTGGTCAGCTATTTAGAGCCATGCTGCACTAGAACCGTCCGCCCTAGCTCAGAAAATCTGAACTGGATAAAAATGTTAAGTTTTATTACAATGGAACGAATTGGGAGACCGACACCTTGTTGTCCTCTATCGGTTCATACTCATTCATCCCCTAATATTTATTAGAAATTAGGAAGTTGGATTAATTTTTTATTTAAAAATACAAATAATTACTAGGGAAAACTTAGATAGAATCCAAGCATTCAAATTAGGAAAAACTGTCAGCATCTTCCTATGACTAATATAGAAGCACAAGCTTTCAACGCCAATAACGAACAATCCCTGAGAAAGCTTGCCAGAGTAATCATTATGTCCCAAGGTCATTTTGCCCTGATTTTGGTGTGCAGCAAGTTTTCACCCCAACCCCTATCCGTATTAAACCAGTTACAAGAATTCTCTGCACTTCCTATCCAGGGTGTGATGCTGCCTCCCTCTGTGGATACTCTGTTTACGGCAATACGCGCAGCCGTGGATGAACCACCGCCTCCGGCTGTCGTTGTCTTTGGTCTTGATTCGGTAGTTGCTGTTGATCAAGTCTTGAGTGCGACTAATCTGGTGCGTGAAGAGTTTCGCAAACAGTTTCCTTTTCCACTTGTTTTGTGGATCGATGATACAATCTTGCAAAAGATGATTCGACTAGCCCCTGATTTTAAAAGTTGGGCAGCGAATCCCCTGCGGTTGGAATGTTGTTGTCACCACAGGGCTTTTCAGCAAACTTACAAGATAGCTTGTGTTCATGGAAGATAACAAATAAGCACAGAATGTGATATATTTATAGGCTGCTTACGATTATTCTGAAAATCTGGTTCATTATTTAAAATTCCACGCTGCGATCGCTAAACATCCCCATCCCAGGATCAAGGCGACTCCCCCCAGTGGAGTAATAGCACCCAGCCATTTAATACCACTTAAACTCAGGGCGTATAGACTGCCGGAAAAGATAGCGATGCCCACAATAAAAGCGATTCCAGCGGCGATGAGGGGAGGTGAGGGAGTTTCAGCGCGAGAAAGCAGCAATGCCACGATGAGCAAGGCTAGGGAATGATAAATTTGATAACGACTACCCGTTTCAAAAATGTCTAAAGCCCGTTCACTCAGTTTTTCCTTCAACGCATGAGAAGCAAAAGCTCCAGCGGCGACAGATAAACCCCCGAACAGGGCAGCAACACCTAAAAAAATTCGAGTCATCATGAGTTTCATAGGAAAGGGGGAGCAGGTATACGGATGTGCAGGGGGACAAGGAAAAAAGGGGAATTCCAGACTTGACTCTCCCCCGAATAAATTATCCGGAGTTATATTATTCCAAATTACTCGGCATGGGAATTGTGAAAGAGTAACATGCTACTCGGTCGGGGCGGGTTTAGTTAGGGCTTACTGCACAACCCGGAAACCCTGATCCATCAATACTTTGAGGTGTATGGACAGTGGATAAAGTGCCAGGAAATGGGGTAGCATCCTTCCTAAGTATGGCATCACCTTGCTCAGGGAAAATGTACCCTTGCTCCCCCAGCTCCCTCAGCTTCCCCAGCTTCCCCTGCTCCCCCTCACCTCACCACTTATTCAGCAAGCCCTAGTTACATTTGGATGAGGCAAAAAACGATAATCGTCAAACCCGCCCCTACACAAAACCCTCCCTCTTCCTCATGGTTTAACTGTTAACTGTTAACCTCTTGAGAGGGCTGACTGGGATTACTGGACTGACGCTCCAGTCTCTAAGCGCCTTCTACGGCAAGTTGCTTGGGCAAATAACCCAATTCTTCCAATTTTTGTAGCACTTTGGTGACACTCTCTGATAACTCTTCCTGATCAGTGCGGCATTCCACTTCGGGGTTGAGTGGTGGTTCGTAAGGATCATCAATTCCGGTAAACCCAAGAATTTCTCCAGCGCGGGCGCGTTTATATAATCCCTTGACATCTCGTTCTTCACAGGTTGCCAGGGGAGCATTAACATAAACTTCTAGAAAATCACCAACTTTTTGGCGTACCTCTTCTCGAATTGCCCGGTAGGGCGAGATAGCCGATACCAAAACGATCACACCATTGCGGGTCAGTAGGTGAGACACAAAACCAATGCGACGGATATTTTCGTCGCGGTCTTCTTTGCTAAAGCCCAAGCCTTTGGTGAGATTCTGACGAACAATGTCGCCGTCTAAGACTTCTAGCTTACACTCCTTCTCTTGCAAGGTTTTGGCTAATGCTTGGGTAATGGTGGTTTTACCTGCACCACTTAGACCCGTGAACCATATCGTTACACCGCGCTGATTCATGATTATTTCTGTCGCTATCCTAAAGCCTACTGTAAGTACAATTTATCCTGTTTTCTCAGGTGAAACACTCATCGTCAAACGTCTGTTTTCTGGAATAACAGCTTGTTTGATGATCAGACCTAGATTTTAACCTGAGTCAAGGAATTGACAATAGTTTAACTCTATTGTTCCAAGAACCCAACCTAAAAAGGTGACATGCTCCCCAACCGAAAACGTTTTGAGCAACTTACAATCGAGAGGCGCATATTGCTGCACCAATTAGCCCAACCTGGGGATTCATCACAATATGAACTGGAACGTTTTCCAGCAGGGGACTGACCCGACCTTTTTCCGTAAAGGTTCGCAAGAAACTACCATCCTGCATCAAGGGCAAAATCTTAGCCGCAATCCCGCCAGCAATATATAACCCCCCGTAGGGTAAGAGTTTGAGCGCCAGATTCCCCGCTTCTGCACCGTAAGCTTCCACAAACATTTTCAAGGTCTGTTCACTGAGATGGTCACTTTTTTGCAACGCGGCTTGAGAAATCTCCGCCGCCGGATCAACACTTTTCTCACTGCGTCCCATTTCCCGTTCCCAGGTTTTAACGACTTGGGCAATTTCTGGGGATTCGTGGGCAAATTGCCGATCGCGCAAAAACTGGTAAACGGCGACAATTCCTTGACCGGAAACGACTCGTTCGGCGGAAATGCGCTGGATATCGTATTTTTCGCGTAAATATTGTAAAAGTTGGAATTCCAGTTCAGTGCGGGGGGCAAAATCCCCATGTCCGCCTTCGGACGCGAAAACCTGATACCTATCCTGGTTCTGAATCAGAAATCCTTGTCCTAACCCTGTACCCGCACCAATGACCGCAATTGGCGCATCCGCTTGAGGATTAACCTGTTGTAGCGTACATAAATCATCCGCCTCTAAACCGAGAATCCCGTAGCCAACCGCCGCAAAATCATTGAGCAGAGTGATTTTCGCGATCGCGAGTTCTTCCTCTAACCGTCTAGCGTCCAACACCCACGCTAAATTGGTCAAGTTAGAGGTATCGTTGACCACAGGACCTGCGATCGCAAAACAGGCTTTGTCAATGCTCAGTTTCCGTTGTAGCTTTTGTCCCGCTTCCGATACAAATGTCTGGACAATCGGTACTAAATCTGGGAAATCCCGGCTAGGATAACGGGCTTCATGGAGAACCGATAACGATTCCGAGTCTGAATCCTCCACCAGTCGCAAAATCGTTTTAGTCCCGCCGATATCTCCTGCCAGTATTAATGTCATAGAATCTTATACTTTAATGAAATCGAATCACGTCTTCAGTTTGACTGAGGTGGGAAGTATCCCCGTTGAGTTCCATCACCCATTTTTCCTCATGACGCACGAGTTTGACTAAACAGCATAAAGCGGCGTTCACTTCGGGTTGACCCGGAATTAATCCCCAGGTCGCACCGACGACTGAAGCACCATGACCTACTAATAATATATCGTCTCCGAATTCTGTGGTCAGCAGGCGAGCTGTTTGAGCGGTGCGTTCTAGCACTTTCTCATTTGTTTCTGGATACTGAGAGATGACGCGGGAGGTATACCCCGAATCAATACAGGGGAAACGCTGTTGTAATTCCTCAACCGACAGTCGTTCTGGCTCTGTTCTCATCCATTCCGGATTCAGCCATTCACTCAAACCCGCCTCCATCTTAATGGGTAAGTCCAAAATCTGAGCAATTTGGTTCGCTGTTTGTACCGTTCGCAAAAACGGTGAGGCGAAAATATGCTTAATCGTCTCCCCCTTTAACCGTTCACCTAACTCCCGCGCTTGACCAACGCCATCGTCCGATAACGGGGGATCATAAGGACGTTCTGCTGTGTTAAACCAGTCAGGGTTAACAAAGTCGAGGCGATTTCCGTGTCGGGCAATCCAGAGGGTTTGAGTCATTCGTCTTATGTCCTTCGTCTTATGTCATTCGTCAGGCAATAGGCAATAGGCAATAGGCAATAGGTAAGGTAGAGTTTTGTAGTTAACTTCCCCTGCTTCCCCTGCTTCCCCTGCTTCCCCTGCTTCCCCTGCTCCCCCTGCTCTCCCAGCTCCCCCAGCTCTCCCAGCTCTCCCAGCTCCCCCTGCTCCCCCAGCTTCCCCAGCTCTAGATGGACGGCTTTTGATTAAGATATGTTACAATATTTAACGAAGTGTTAGCTAGTGTCAGATATAACGTATGCAATAAGCAGAGGCAAAAACAAATCGGATAGATAGCCAATTCTAAATCTGGGTTAGGGATGGGGGCTTTAACTCACCCAGTCATACACATTTCGAGTTTCCTAATCAATCTATTTCCCCCTATTGAAATAAAACTTAACATTTCTCTCATAGAGAAGCGTTCACCCCAGCTTAAGGTGAACCCTCCTGAAAAGGAGCTTAGTTGCTTGAACTCCACTCATAATATAGATATAGCGATCGCTATGAAAACTGCTCAGACCTCTACAGACCTTGTCCGCACTTACCTCCAAGAAATTGGTCGTGTACCCCTGTTGACCCACGAGCAAGAGATATTATACGGAAAGCAAGTCCAGCGTTTAAATGCCTTAGAGCAAACCAAAGAGTCGCTGTTTGAACAATTGGGTTACGAACCAACGCTGTGTGAGTGGGCAAAAGCCTCGTCCCTATCGGAAGCCGAGTTACAATCGTGCATCAGGGCAGGTCAAACGGCTAAGCGCAAAATGGTAGAAGCCAATTTACGTTTGGTGGTTTCCGTAGCCAAGAAATATATCAAGC
Organism: Coleofasciculus chthonoplastes PCC 7420; assembly: GCF_000155555.1. Lineage (GTDB taxonomy): Bacteria > Cyanobacteriota > Cyanobacteriia > Cyanobacteriales > Coleofasciculaceae > Coleofasciculus > Coleofasciculus chthonoplastes_A. Next base: position 69,759 of record NZ_DS989852.1, on the reverse strand, counting down.
GCAATGTAGACCTGCTTGACTTGATTCAGGAAGGTACGATTGGGATGCAACGGGGCGTAGAAAAATTTGACCCAACCAAAGGGTATCGTTTTTCCACCTACGCCTATTGGTGGATTCGTCAAGCCATTACCCGTGCGATCGCGGAGAAAGGACGAACGATTCGCTTACCGATCCACATCACAGAAAAGCTGAACAAAATCAAAAAAGCCCAGCGCCAACTCTCCCAGACGCTAGGGCGTGCCGCCACCATATCGGAATTGGCGACAGAATTAGATCTGACACCCAAGCAAGTCCGGGAGTACCTGGAGAAAGCGCGTCAACCTCTGTCGTTAGATCTACGAGTCGGCGATAATCAAGATACGGAATTAGGAGAACTCCTGGAAGACAGCGGACCTTCGCCAGAAGATTTTGCTACCTATTCAGCCATGCAAGTCGATCTGGAGAAGTTAATGGCGGATTTAACCGAGCAGCAACGTGAAGTGCTAATGCTACGCTTTGGTCTAGTCGATGGTCAACCCATGACACTTGCCAAGATTGGCGATCAACTCAAAATCAGCCGGGAACGAGTCCGCCAAATTGAACGGGAAGCGCTGTCTAAGCTTCGCAAGCGCCAAGCTGACATGCGTGAATATATTGCAGTCAGTTAGTTGGTCTTATGAGACAACCTGATATTATGGGTTCGGTTCCACCTACCTGATGATCAATTATCCCTTGTTAAGTTAGATGGAATGGAAGATATAGAGCTATTGCTCGGAGGTAAACGGTGAACAACCAATCTGATCGCGTCCCAGAATTTTTTGAAGGCAATGGAGACAATAATCTTTTGTGGGAGTACGTACAATCGCTGAGTCCAGAAACCGTTTCCCATTTATCCAAACCCACCTCGGCTGATGTGTTTCAGGTCATGGAACGTAATGTGATGGGATTGTTGGGTAATATTCCTTCAGACCATTTTGATGTCACTATTAATACTAGCCGCGAGGATCTAGGACATTTGTTAGCCTCAGCAATGGTCAGTGGTTATTTCCTACGCAAAGCTGAACAACGCATGACATTTGAAAAATCCTTGCAAAAGACCGATTCCTCCGGCGCAGATGCTGGCTAGAGTAAGAAGGCAGAAGAAAAGACAGTCATCTACAGGAAATAGGATAATTGGGACGAAATCAAAAATCGGCAGACTCATTTGCTGGGCTGCCGATTTCATCTGTAGAAAACCAGCGAGAAACTCTCTTAACCTGGTATGCCAACGCCTGTCGAGACTTGCCTTGGCGAGGTAGCACCGATCCATATCCAATCTGGATTTCGGAAATTATGTTGCAGCAAACCCAGGTGAAAACGGTTATCCCTTATTATCACCGTTGGTTGGCTGAATTTCCCACCATCGAAACGCTAGCGACAGCGGATTTACAGCAGGTGCTTCTGGTTTGGCAAGGATTAGGGTATTACAGTAGAGCGAGAAATCTCCACAAAGCCGCTCAACAAATAATCCAGGACTACGGGGGAATTTTTCCAGATCAACTGAGTGACGTTTTAGCATTACCAGGAATTGGTCGAACCACAGCCGGCGGAATTCTCAGCGCCGCTTTTAATCAACCTGTACCGATTCTGGATGGGAATGTGAAGCGAATTCTGGCACGATTGGTAGCTTTATCAGTACCACCTGCTAAAGCAACGAAAAAGCTTTGGCAACTTTCGGAATCGTTGCTTGATCCAGAACATCCTGGCACTTTTAATCAGGCGTTAATGGATTTAGGGGCGACTATCTGTACTCCTAAAAACCCCGATTGTTGCCATTGTCCTTGGCAGAGTCACTGTCAGGCGTACAATCTAGGTATTGCATCTAAGTTACCCATGCGTGAAGCCTCTACCCCCTTACCTCACAAAATCATTGGTGTTGCCGTGATTTGGAATAATCAAGAACAAATTTTAATTGACCGCCGCCCTGCTCAGGGGTTATTGGGTGGATTATGGGAGTTTCCTGGTGGCAAAATTGAGCCAGATGAAACTGTGGCAGACTGTATTAAGCGGGAAATTCGGGAAGAATTGGGAATTGAGATTGAAGTAGGCGATCGCGTAATCACGGTTGATCATGCCTATAGCCATTTTCGCGTGACGTTGATTGTCCATCACTGTCGTCATCTCTCAGGTGTCCCCCAAGCCCTAGAATGTGATGAAATCCGTTGGGTAACCCTAGAGGAAATTGACCAGTTTCCGTTTCCCAAGGCGAATACTCAGATTATTGGGGCATTGCGTCAAGAGACTGAAAGGATGTAGAGATAGAGTAGATGGGGTGAGAGGGTGAGGGGGAGATAGGGAGAAAAAGAAAGTTCTACATTAGACTGCAACTTGGCATAAGTATTTCTACTTTCTTTCACTAGTGCAAGAAGGCAGAAATAACTGAACAGCTACTATCTTCCCCAGCTCCCCCAGCTCCCCCAGCTTCATCGTATCTACGAAGCTGCTCAAGTATTTCCAAGGGCGCTGCACTAGGGGCATTTTCCTTAGCTGCATAAAGCTTGTATGAAGTAAGCCCATAGGCTTATGCCTTAATGGATATAAATTTTTCTTATGATTTTTGGATTGATAGTTCTGATACAGTCGCTGGGATCAGGAGAATGTGTCGAATTAGATGTCCTCTACAGCACTTTCTAACACGGTGTGGTACAGTAACAGCCATGAGCCAACCAATTTCTAATATCAGTAGGAGTAAGCTGTCATGCATTTAAATTGGGTATTAGTAGCGAGCAAGATGCAAAGCCTGCGGCATGGCTTCGCTTAACGCACTACAAGGCTTTCGCCGTTATTGATATTAAGGTTTAAATGCCGAACAGCTTAACTAAATCAATAGCATTAACTAAAGCCTGTTCTACTATATCTCTACAACGAGCAGCTGCTTTACGCAAATACTGTTTAAGTTTAGACCAGCAATTTTCAATTGGGTTAAAATCGGGGGAATAGGGAGATAGATAAATTACTTTGGCTCCAGCTTTCTCAATTATAGACTCAATAGAAGCGACTTTATGAGCTGAAAGATTATCCATAACAACTACAGCACCAGGCCACAAACAGTTGAGTAAAACCTTTTCGACAAAAACTTGAAATGCATCCCCATTAGTTGTACCTTCAAGAGTCATACATCCGAGAAAACCTTTGAGGGCTATTGCACCAATAACACTAACGTTTTTTCCACGACTATAGGGTTTACTTCCATAAGCTCTTTGTCCTTTGGGTGACCGCGCATGAGTGCGGCATAGACTTAGTTGGATGCCCATTTCATCTATAAACACGCTTGTTCTTTGGATCGATTTCCCTAACCTCATTTCAATATTCCACTCTCAGGTTTTGAACTCGCTCAGTTTCAGCTTGATCGGCGTGAAAAGTTTTTTTTTTGAGTCAATTTGAGTTTTTGCAAAAAATAGTGTAAGGTACTTATGCTAACTTGAACTCCGAGATTTTGTTCAAGTTTTATGTTTTGAATAAATCCTAGACTGACTTTAAACCGACTAGCTAATTGCCTTTGAGAACCTTCATGGTTTTCATAAGCGGCGATAACTTTTTGGCGTAAATCGAGAGAATAGGGATGCATATACTATATACCTGGTTCAGGAAGACTGGAAAACTTAAAGCCGAAATGGCGGTACCATGATTTGACGCGATCGCATAACTGAACCTACTGCCCAAAACTTGCCTATGGGAGGCAAAACAGTGGTGAAATAAACTTGTTTCGTCACATTTTTTTATCATACTGCCTCTTAATTACTCCTCTAGCAGTTCGCTCTCCTGTCGTTATAGTACAAAAGTTCTAAAATTCTCATGATCAAGGATACATCTGGCAGGCGTGTAAATAGACCAGCGCGAAGCGCTATACATATAAATAAATCGGTTCGCTCATGGCTGTTACTGTACCACACCGTGTTAGAAAGTGCTGTATGGGTTGCAGCGTGGGCGTTTTTGCCTTCAGCGATGCTATACTTGGTTTCCCAAAGATTATGGGTTGACCGTTACATCCTGTTTGTTGCCCCTTATGTACTTATTCTCTTAGCCGCAGGCTTTCTCCGAGTCTGGCGTTTGCAGCGAATCCTAGCGATTGGTGTGGTAATAGTTTATGCGATCGCGGTCAGTGGTGGATTGGTGCGCTACTATACTGTGCAAGACCGCCAAGATTGGCAAGGCATAATGCAGACGATTAGCATCAATGAAAAACCAGGTGACGTTATCGTTTTATCGGGGGGTTCTCCTTCGGAAAAAGCACCTTCAGCACTGAGGCATTACTATCAAGGTTCAGCCCCCATCAATCGTCAACCAGAACTTTGCCCTACGACCAAAATCAAGCCGTCAACTGTAGAGAATGCGCTGCGTAGCTTATCACCTTTTCCCTCTCGCCTTTGGCTAGTCTGCGGAGATTTTGACCAAAAGGCGTTTCAAAGGGTTTTCGGAGAGACATTCGACTTGCAAAGTTGGCATCAATTTGCTAATTGGAACTTTTACCGAGAAAACGATTACCTGAACCTTGTTCTAGTAACACCAAAAACCCGTAATTTGGTAGCTCCGCCTAAACAGACTCTTACTTTCTTGTTTAACTGAGCAGTATTGCATCTAATCTTGTATTGAGGACGATTCATGGTCAATCGTTTAACCAGTCGCCCACTTCTTATTGCAGGTTTACTTGTCGTCTTCATTGCGCTTGCACCCATCGTTGTGCTGTTCGCCCAACCACCCACTTATCTGACCCCAGCGCAACTGCTGACTGATCCGTTTCTACAATTGCCCACTGACACCTCGGTGCGCGTCGTCTGGTTTACAGAATTTGCTGGAACCCGTCATAGTGTAGCTTATGGAAAAGGACTGAGGCGGGTTGCGATCGCGAATACCACCAAACTCAGTCGCACCCGTGAAGACCAAAAATCCCGTGTTGGCGAACAAACCGCAGATGCTCAAGTTTACCAGAAACCGACGCCAAGGGATATCTGGCGACATGAAGCCGAGGTAACGGGACTCATTCCCGGTGAACGAGTTCCCTATCAAGTAACCAGCGTGCGGAATGATGGACAACTTGTCAAGAGTAACCCCTTTACCTTAGCCGCTGCACCTCCACCTCATACCCCCCTAAAAATCCTCCTCACCTCAGATCACCAACTCATGCCCATGACAGCCGCCAATTTACAAAAGGTAGCAGAAACCGTGGGGAATCTGGATGCCATTTTTCTCGCCGGAGACTTAGTAAATATTCCCGATCGCGCTTCCGAATGGTTTGATGATAATCGCGGCGGTGCTTTCTTTCCCGCCCTTCAAGGTCAGGCTAATTATCAACTAGAGAAGAATAACATTACTACCCGCTACACCGGAGGTGAGTTAATTCAACATGCGCCCTTATTTCCCGCCACAGGAAATCACGAGGTTATGGGACGATTTTCCATGGATAGGGGATTAAATGACCAATTTAATGATCCGATTCCTCGCCAAGTTGCCGCAGACATATATCAACAAAAGTCCGCTCAGTCGAACTCGAATAACCCTCTTATTTGGCTCAAAGAGCATTCCTTTAATACCGACACCTACAACGAAATTTTTACGCTACCGGGGAACGAGAACTATTACGCCATTACTTTTGGTGATATTCGTCTAATTTCCCTGTATATTACTAATATCTGGAGAACGCCCAGCCTCAAACCGAATACCAAAGGACGGTATCGGGAACGAGAAGCCGATTTAAATAATCCCACGGCTTGGGGATATGGACAGCATATTTTTGAACCGATTAAACGGGGAAGTCCTCAGTATAACTGGCTCAAAGCAGAACTCAACAGTCCAGAGTTCCAACAAGCCAACTATAAAATCGTCATGTTTCACCATCCCCCCCATTCTTTAGGAGATAATATTGTCCCGCCTTATACTGACCCCGTACAAATCATTGAACGGGATAGAAATGGAACAATTACGGCGGTGGATTATGACTATCCCCCCCAAGCCGATTATATTCTGCGGGATGTGATTCCCTTACTCGAAACCGCAGGCGCACAACTGGTTTTATATGGACATTCTCATCTCTGGAATCGCTTTGTGAATCCTCAGGGAATCCATTTTCTCGAATCATCCAATGTCGGGAACACTTATGGGGCTTATCTGGGTAAAAAACAGCGCCAAGTGCCAGAGGGTAAAGACTACGCGGCTACAGGTGATCCCAATGGATTAGAACCGATTCTGCCAACAATTGCACCGTTACGCGGGGAGGATAACCAACCCTTACCGTATATTTCCAGTAACGATATCACCGTATTTAGCATCTTAGACACCAGCACAGGAATCGTCAGCAGTTATCGCTTTGATACCAGGGAACCCGACTCAGACATAATCAAGTTTGATGAATTTCAAATCGCCCCGGTTCGTAGTCAGGGCTTTAGCCTAACCAAGTCAATAATCCCATCATTATCGTTAAAATATCCCTAAAGAACGTATTTGCCACTCATAAAATCAGGTTGGGTTTGTTTGGTCTTAAAACTGGTTTAAGGCGGTTAGTGAAATAGAGGCTCTCTAAATCGAGTAAAATAGTCTGAGTTGTCCTGTTTGAGGGAAAAAAGGATGTGGCACATAAAATTAGTTGAGAGGCGGTAGACCACCTATGGTATTTACCGACTTCAAATCCCTGGCTCAAGTTCAACAAGAATACAATATTAAGTATTCAGAGGAAACCTTTATTTCATATATTAACTTGAACCTTCAGATGATTTCTGTAACGAATTTGAATTTAACCTAGAAAATATAGATGTTTTTACATCTGAAGCCTCTCGCTGTGAAAATGTTATTTATCCAATCTTAAGAGAAGTCTATAAAAGCTTTGTTGATAAATACACCCTCTGGAGCCATAAGTCCATTACTTATGATCATAAACTCACAGGCACACCTGATTATTTAATATCAACAAAATCAGAACTCGGAAAAACAATACTGGGTTTACCGCTTGTCGTGGTTGTTGAAGCCAAGCAGAATAACTTTATTGAAGAGTGGGCGCAATGCCTTGCGGAGTTAATTGCCGCACAGAAGATGAACCAGAATGAAACAAAACCTGTATATGGCATTGTTACCGATGGAGAATTATGGCAACTGGGGCGGCTTGTGGGGGATATTTTTACGAAAGAGAAAACCCGAATAGCGATTACAGATTTAGATAAATTATTTGGCGCGATCGCGTTTTTGCTAGCTGACTTTAAAAGGCTAGAGATTAGCTGATCAAAACTTTAAATTCACAGGAATTCAGTTACCGTTGTGGTGGGCAAGAGCAACGAACAATAATATAAGGGTTTGTTGGTTTATAACTCTTGCCCACCCTACCTAAAATCTTTTGAAACCTGCGTAGGCAGGTTTTGTTTGTGTAGCTGCGGTTTCAACCGCCCTGTTGAGAATTGGACTTAAACATTAAACCGAAATAGCATTACATCGCCTTCTTGCACCACATACTCTTTCCCTTCCGCCCGCACTAATCCTTTGTCCTTCGCCGCATTCATTGATCCAGACGTTACTAAATCATCATAACCAACCGTTTCCGCCCGAATAAATCCCCGCTCAAAATCCGTGTGAATCGTACCAGCCGCTTGGGGGGCTTTCATTCCGGCTATAATCGTCCAAGCCCGGGTTTCTTTGGGTCCGGTGGTTAAAAAGGTGCGTAATCCTAACAAGTTGTATGTAGCCCGAATTAAGGATTTTAATCCCCCTTCTTCCACACCTAACGACTCCAAGAAATCGCCCCGTTCATCTTCGGGTAACTCAACTAATTCTGACTCCACTTGCGCCGAAACTACAACGACTTCCGCTGTCTCAGCCGTGGCGACTTGTCGCACTTGTTCCACCCATTCATTCCCAGAGGCTAAATCATCTTCCGACACATTCGCCGCATAAATAATCGGTTTTGCACTCAATAATCCTAACGGCTTCACCACCTCGGCTTCGTCTTCGGTTAAACTAATATTTCGCGCCGATTTACCTTCATTCAATCCCGCACTCAACTTTTCCAAGGCTTCCAGTTCCAACTGCGCCTCTTTACTCGTCCGCGCCTGCTTGCGGGTGCGTTCCATGCGGCGTTCCACTTGGGCTAAATCCGCTAACGCCAATTCCAGATTAATCACGTCAATGTCACGTACTGGATCAACGGAACCGGAAACATGGATAATATTCTCATCATCAAAACAGCGCACCACATGGACAATAGCATCCACTTCCCGGATATTGGCTAAAAACTGGTTCCCGAGTCCCTCGCCTTTACTCGCCCCCTTCACCAATCCGGCAATATCGACAAACTCAATCCGAGTTGGCACAATTTGCTCAGAGGTGGAAATTTTCGCCAGCACAGACAACCGTTCATCGGGTACAGCGACAACCCCAACATTCGGCTCAATCGTGCAGAAGGGAAAATTCGCCGCATCTGCTTTAGCATTGGCGACGAGGGCGTTAAATAAGGTTGATTTGCCTACGTTGGGCAATCCCACAATTCCGGCTCTTAACATGTCAGCGCAATTTGGAAACGATTTAAGGAGTTCTAAACGTGGTTAAAATTATCGGTCGTAAACCCTTGGGTACTCAACCAGTCTATGACATTGGCGTCGAGCGCGACCATAATTTTCTGCTCTTCAATGGCTCGGTGGCGTCCAATTGCTTTAACAAGTCCCACTCGACAGCGTATGCCTATGTTACCTATCAGACAGCGTTTCTGAAAGCCAATTATCCGGTGGAGTACATGACAGCGCTGCTGACAGCCAGTAGTGGGAATCAGGATAAGGTGCAGAAGTACATCGCCACCTGTACCACCATGGGCATCGATGTCTTGCAGCCGGATATTAACCGATCGCACGTCGATTTTACCCCAGTCTCTGGCAAAATCTTATTCGGATTCTCAGCCATCCGGAATTTGGGCGAGGGGGCGATTGAGACTATTCTCCACCAACGGGAAAAGGACGGGGATTTTCAGTCATTAGCCGATTTTTGCGATCGCGTGGAGTTGCGGGTGGTGAATCGTCGCGCCTTGGAATCCCTGATTTACTCCGGGGCGTTTGATCGCCTCGAATCCAATCGCAAACAACTAATTAACGATTTAGATGTGCTAATTAGTTGGGGACAAGATCGAGCCAAGGATCGACAGAGTGGTCAAATTAATATTTTTGATGTCTTAGAAGACGCGGATACAAACAACAGTGAACGGAATAATGCCTGGAAAGCTGCTCCGAAAACCCCCAAGGTTGAGGATTTCTCGGCTCAAGAAAAGCTCCTACAAGAAAAAGAATTGCTCGGCTTCTATGTCTCCGATCACCCCCTCAAATCCGTGCGTCCATTCGCCAATCAGGTACTGACTCCGATTAACCTCAACGAATTAGCCGATCAGAACAAACGCACCATCCTGAGTGCCATCGTGATGCTGACTGAGGTCAAATTTCACGTTACCAAAACAAGTGGCGATCGCATGGCATTTGTGCAAATGGAAGATCTCACCGGTCAAGCCGATGGCGTTATTTTTCCGAAAACGTTTGAGCGGATTAGTTCCTTAATTGAAAAAGATGCCCGTTTAATTGTGTGGGGTAAGGCGGATGAACGAGATGAGAAAATTCAGATGATTATCGAAGATGTCGAACCGATTGAAAAAGCACAAATGATTATCGTGGAACTAACCCCCCAGAGCGTGGACACAGCCACCCTGAAACGTCTCCAATCGATTTTGCAAGAACAATCTGGGGAGAGGAAACCGCAGAAAGTGCCAGTTATCGCTAGGGTTGGGGCGTTAAATCAGAGCCAATTTGTGCGCTTTGATCCTAAATACTGGGTACAAGATTATGAAGGTATGGTTGACAGGCTGAAGTCTGCGGGATTTCAAGCTCGCACCAAGGCGTTGGCGGACAATCATTAGGGAATGCGATGGGATAAAACAATTGTAGGGGCGGGTTTAGGAACTAACCTATCGGCACATCACCGATAACAGTTGTCCAAAACCCGCCCTGCCCTACCTGGATGCTAGATTTACAATCTTTTTACAACCGAAAGAGCCGTCTTTGCCATTTCTTCATAGTCTTTCACTTAGGATGATCGACAGATAGCAAATGATTAAGTGGGACAAGCATCATGCCCGAATATCAATGGAAGCTGGCGATTGTCGAACGCAACCTATTATATTCCAACTGGATCACCTTGATGCCAGAGGCACAAGAGCGAATGTTAGAGGAAGCTGAAGAATTGCTCAGAGACTTACCGCTATTAGATAAACAACGATTACTGACATTTTTGGCAAGCCTTAAAGATACCGAAAAACATTTGCATCATAAAATTCAGCAAATTGTTAGCCATCATATCCAAAAAAATGCACACAATATTATCGGGAGAACATTGCTCTCTAGTAATGCCATATAACCGATAGAATTGGATTGACATCCGCCCAAAACCCAGTAGAGACGCGCCATGGCGCGTCTCTACAATCTTTTTCAGAGTGTCCCAGTTAGCGGTCGAGACTTTTTCGACACACAGTCTTACACTTGGATGTAAGGAAAGTTTCCTAACTGTCAGTAGTCGCAGAGGCAGTTCAAGATGGTACTCTCCGTCTTACCTATCTCTGGGATTAGTTTGATTAGGGTTATCTACCGTTAACGATTATGCTGTCACCATTTTTCATCCTATTCCTCTATGCTTCGCTTTGGGTTTGGTTTTTTGGTGGATTTACGGCTAAAAAACCCGATAAAAAAAAGACACCCGAAGAACTATTGGGAGAATCGCTGTCTAAATACCTTTCTTCCTTAGACATTCCCAAAAAGAGTTAACCGATTAAGTTGACAAATCTCTAATACCTTTAGACAAACCCCACCCTAACCCTCCCCTGATCAAGGGGAGGGAACTCAAATGGGTTTGGTTTAGGGGGTTAATGTCACTGGACTTGTAATTCACTCAAACTCTATTTCAACAAGTCGCTGTAGCAAGTCCGCCTCTTTAGTCATTGCCTGACGAATCCGGGCAATCATATAGGAGGCGGTATTCTTATTGACTCCAATTTTCTTCGCTAACTGACGCACACTAATCCGTTCGGGGGGATTGAGAACCAGATAAATTGCCAGAACCCATTTTTCTAAGTCAACATGAGTTTTGTGAAACAGAGTCCCAACTGTAACGCTATATGAAGTAAAGCATTCGTTACATTGATATCGGCGTTCCTTTTTTAAGCGTCGAGAATGAGTTGATTGGCAATAGGGGCATTGGGGATACTTACCCCACCGGATTTGTTCCAGACGGGCAAGATAATTATCGTTTTTGTGGCTCATCTTTAGTTCCAAAATCTGATGAACCAAAGATGAACCATACAACTCCAATAAAGAGGTGTTTTATGTCATATAATGTTGCAGAAAAATGCCAAGGCGGATTGCCTCGGCACTAAATTGACTCGCTCTACTATTTCTAGGATTGAAGTGGGGAACAATGATGTTTGTTGTACTAAGAAATATTAAAAAATGTAAAATTCTGACTATTTCCCATTTTCTGTTCCCTTGCTCTCATGCTCAACTTTAATGAAAGTCCGACTACTTAGCGTAAGGTATCGAGCCAAGTCATATCATCTTCACTCAAGGGGGGTTCTGGCGGCATCGAATAGTCAATCACCAAGTCAAGGGCAGCTTCCTGAGAGGCTTGTTCAAGTAAAGCAGCCAAATCGATCGCCGGTTCAACTTCTGCGGCGCTCAGGGGTAATAAAAATACGGGGATTGGCTCCCGCAAATCAAAGGGATACCGTTCTGCAGCGGGTCTTTCATTGGCTCGACTGACTAAGATTTGGTAGTCGGCTATACATCCACCTTGCACAGGCATAGATTCACCGCTTCTGAGCAGATCAATTTCGACCAAATGGGTTTGGCTGCTGAGTAACGTTTGACGCTTTTTTAGATACTGCGATCGCCCTTCGCCGGATCGTTTATTCTTGGGCGATAGCACTTCAATGACAGTGATAACGTTGCGGGTAGCCACTTCGCGAATTTCCAAAAAGCGTTCGGTGACTTCTTCGAGCATGGGTATCGCCACACGCTCAGGCTGGCTCAAAACGGCGGCTGAGGTAGAGGTTGTAGTGCGATTAGGCGTTTGCTGAATCACCGTTGTATCAGGAATACCAACTAAAACAGAATCCAGGTAAACCCGCTTATCGACAGCCGCCCGATATTTGGGGTTAAGTACTGGGTTGAGTGTCCTCATTAGTCCACTAATCAACCCGTAATGGATTTCGGGCCAAATGTCTGGTCGTTCCAGGTAGGGGTTCATACCAGGAAAATTAGGTTGACTGGTCATATCAAGTCCGGTAGCGTCGGTTGTGTATTACTTATAAGTTTTGAGGGGTGTAGGAGCGGGTTTCACTACTATCGTCTCTTTTTGACCCAGATGCAACAAAACTCGCCCCGATTAATCCTTCGCTTTACTCTAAGACATGGCGCGTGACCCTTCACTTGGGAAAGAGGACATGGTTTTGATTTAAATTTGGCTTTCTTTGACTAACTCTTTGGCTGTATTGGCGAGTTTTCTGGCTAAGGTAGAATCACCTTGTTTATCAGCAATAACTGCCATGGCTTGAAGAACCTCTGCATTCGTAACACCGCGTTCCTGCATTCCTTTGACTTCATTTTCAATGTCTTGGGCTGAGGGTTTGATTGTTTTTTTGGATTCGGTCAAGGGTTATCTCCTAATCACTTACAAATTTGTTCACCGCATATCATAGCCAAACAGATTCGGATTAACCTCTCCTAATTCCAAATCCTCTAAGCCATACTCGACCCAACGCCGATCAACCATAGCGGCGACATCCGCATCGGATTCCAAGGTTGCACCCCATTCATGTTCCGTTTCGGGAGGAATTTTAGTGGTTGCATCAATGCCCATACGTCCGCCTAAACCAATCTTTTCACTGGCAAAATCTAAGCTATCAAAGGGCGTATTCGGCAGAATAAATACATCTCGCGTCGGGTCTACTTTGGAACTAATTGCCCACACCACTTGACGCGGATCACGGATATTAATATCTTTATCCACAACAATTACGAATTTGGTGTAGGTAAATTGGGGTAAGGCACTCCAAAACGCTAAAGCCGCCCGCCTCGCTTGTCCGGGATAGGCTTTATCAATGGAAATAATCGCGGCTTTGTAACTCAGGGCTTCCATGGGGAGGAAGAAGTCCACAATCTCGGATACCTGTTGGCGTAAAATTGGCGTATAAATCCGATTGAGTGCGATCGCCATCATTGCTTCTTCCTTGGGGGGACGCCCACTGAAGGTGGTAAGATAGATGGGGTTTTGGCGATGGGTCATGCAGTGGAAGTGAATCACTGGGGAATCTTCGACGCCGCCGTAATAGCCCATGTGATCACCAAAGGGTCCATCAGGTAATACTTCCCCCGGTGTGATTGTCCCTTCGAGGACAAACTCGGAGTCAGCCGGGACTTGTAAATCTAACGTCTTGCACTTTGCCAGTTGCACCCCTGAACCACCATAAAGTCCCGCAAACAGCCATTCGGAAAGGTCTACGGGAATCGGCGTGGCAGCTGCCATAATAATTAAGGGGTCAACCCCAAGTGCGATCGCAATTTCCAGTTTCTTGCCATTCTGCGCCGCTTTGCGGAGGTGTCTCGCCCCACCCCGTACCGATAACCAATGAACACTCATGGTAGTCCGGGATTGCAGTTGCAGACGGTACACACCCACATTAGGAGTACCCGTTTCACAGTCTTTGGTAATCACCAACCCCAAGGTAATAATTTTGCCCGCATCCCCTGGATAGGGACGAATTAGGGGCAGTTTATTTAAATCTAGGGCGTCTCCTTCCACCACCACTTGCTGACAGGCGGGGAAAAAATCGCGTCCCGGTTTGGCTTTGACGACATCAAATAAAATCTTGCCAAACTCCACCGCCTGGGAAATTTTCTTCGGTGGTTTCGGCTGTTGCAGCATTCCCAGCTTTTTCCCCAATGTTTCCAACTCTTGGGGATGTTCCTTATTCATCGCCCAACACACCCGTTCCTCGGTTCCCATCAGGTTGATGGCGACGGGAAAGGATGAACCCTTGACATTCTCAAATAATAGTCCAGGTCCTCCCGCCTGTAGCATCCGATTGGATATCTCGGCAATTTCTAAATCCGGGTCAACTAACGCCGTAATCCGACGTAATTGTCCCCGTTCCTCTAAAAGCTGGATAAATGCCCGCAGATCTCTCGCCATGGTTAAGATGTGTAAAGCTTTTTGTTTCTTTTATTATGGACGCATAAGCCATCCTCTGTGCTACTTCGTGATATGTCCGTCGAGTTTGATTACTGGACTTTGGACAAACAAAGAAGTAAAAGAACTTAAAGTAGCTTACTCTAAGCCACCGATTGTGATACTCAATCCAGGTTAATCGGAAGTTCCCCCCGTGCAGATGAACGATGGGAACTGCGTAAAAATACAGTACCAGTGAGGAAACCTGAACTCATGAATACAGCCAAGCTGGGTTGGTACTTTATTAAGCCGCAATCCCCTATACCCCAGCGTCAAGCCTTATTCCGTAGTGGTTTGAGCGCTCACCCCCTCAAAAATCGTACATAAGTAGTGTGCGTCAAAATCGCCGTTAAAGGGGAAGGTGAACGTTGCTCCACTCCCGTTCATGAGAATGATTATTATTTTTATAATAAGAGAATGGCAAAAGCGGGGCAATACTATCAGATAATGTCAATACCAACCTGACATTAGTTTCCTGAAAGCCAATGCCCCACTGTGACTGTAACAAAATTATTGAACAATTTCAGCAGTTTCGACAAAAACTGTATACAATTATTCCCCATAGACGCGATGCCGTTATGGATTTAATTGATGCCCTGTCCTCTAATCAAACAGCTCGCTCACCTGTCCAGGTGACACTAAATCCCTTATTCAAAAGAAACTATAGTACCTTTTATAAAGCGATTCAACAGTTTAAGTTCAACCTAGGTGAGAGAAAAGACTCTCACCTTAACACAACGACTGAAACCATAAAAACACAACAGTCCCTTTTGCCGCTCATTGCCTCAATCATTCCCACTCCCGTAGAACGAGCTTTTTACTTATTTGGTTTAGATGTTACTCCAAGAGCACGACCTCATGCCGTCACTATGGCTGAACGCGGTTTCATCCATCAGCCTAACACAATTAAGGGAAATAAACCCATAAATATTGGTTATTCCTACTCAATTTTATCCCTATTACCTGAACGTACAGATTTTGACAATGCGCCTTGGTGTCTTCCTCTATCAGCGCAAAGGGTTTTACCGGAGCAAAAATCAACAGAAGCTGGAACGCTTCAGTTTCAAGAAGCTCTTTCTCATCTGGACTTACCTCAAAACTCCTTATCTGTCCTGGTTGCTGATAGCGATTACAGTAGTTCTAGCTTTTTGAAACAAAATCTCTCAGATGATAATGTTGTTATTATCACCCGAGTTAGGAGAAATCGTGTCTTTTATCGCCATCCAGGTGATTGTCGTGTTAAGACCAAACGACGTGGGCATCCTCAATGGTATGGCAACAAATTTGACCTCAAGGATGAATCAACTTGGCATTCTCCTGACCAAACCAGCACAACTCAGTTGACAGCTAGATCGGGTCGAGTCTTAAATATAAATATTTCCTGTTGGCAGCAGATGTTGATGCGAGGGACGAAAGAATTTCCCCTCCATCAATACCCTTTTACCTTGCTAAAAATTCAGGTGAGTGATCAACAAGGAAAATCCCTCTGGAGTCCCATGTGGTTGATCGCCATTGGTCAACGTCGAAGCGAACTTAGTTGTTTAGATATTTATCATGCCTATCGCCAACGTTTTGACTTGGAGCATTTTTTTCGTTTTGGTAAACAGCGTTTGTTAATGGCGGCTTTTCAAACTCCTGAAGTTGGCCATGAAGAAAACTGGATTCAACTAACCCTATTGGCTTACATTCAATTATGGCTAACCAAAGACTTGGCACAACACTTACCACGTCCCTGGGAGCGTTATCTGCCACAAACATCTCACTCTAGTATAACACCAACTGCTGTACAAAGAGACTTTATCCGAATAATTTCGGTGGTTGGTACGCCCGCTAAAACTCCCCAAACCCGAGGTTATTCCCCTGGCCGTTTTCCAGGTACTTCTCTACCTCCTCGCCAGCGGCATCCTGTCCTCAAAAAAGACAAAACAAGAGGAAAAAACTCGCCACGGGCGTCTTAATTTAGTTAATTTTCATGATTTTCTATCCATAGGTTCGTCAACATTGTGGGCGAACCCGTTTTCTTTTGTCCAAAGTCCAGTTGATTAAGTTCTTGCAGGATAGCAAAGGTGAAAGCCTTCGCGTCCCTTCACGACCTTCGAGGGCATATTTAACCGTATCGTTGTAGGATAAAAGTTGCCAGGGTTGATCTTTTAGAGTCGCGATCGCGGAATTAGATTTGCTTACATGACAAGAGTCTATGATTTATTAATCCAAGGCGGTTTCGTCATGCTGCCCCTGCTGGGATTATCGATACTAACGATATCCTGTGGGCTAGATCGTGCTTGGTTTTGGTTTCAATTATTAAGCCAAGAAGCCACCCTGGTTGACGATGTGCTAGGGACGGCACATTCTAACTTAGAACAGGCTAGAGATATAGCTGAATCGGCTCAACACTTGCCCATTGGTCGCTTTCTCTATGCACCCCTCAAGCTGAAACAGCCAACACCAGAAACCTTTCGTTTAGCCATGGAAGCTGCTGGTGATAAAGAATTAATCAAAATGCGAAAAGGTGAAAAACTCCTGGAAACTATTGTAGCGGTTGCGCCTCTATTGGGTCTATTGGGAACGGTTACGGGTTTAATTAGTACATTCAATAACCTAAAAATTGGTGGGGGTGGGACAACCGTTGAGGCAACAAAAGTGGCTGGAGGTATTGGTGAAGCACTAATTACTACAGCAGCGGGTATGATTGTGGCAATTATTGCGCTTTTAATTCTCCGAACTATCGTCACGTTACACTCCCAGCAAATGGACTACTTTGCCGAGGTGGGAAGTGAATTAGAACTTATTTATCGCCAGGTTTGGTATGAACCCCTCCTCACCCCCTCCTCCTCACAAGGGTAGGTTTTTTAAGATTGGGGTTGAGGTAAGACAAGGTAGACAGGTAGACCATCACTTCGACTTCGCTCAGCGACCGTAGACAAGGAAGAGTGAGAACGAAAAATAGGGCGTTTCGGCTTTTAGAAGTTAGTTTGACCGAACCGAATTCTGTACGGTTTTTCCCCCTTGTCTTCTTTCCATCCTTGTCCTCCTTGTCTTGTCCCCACCTAAGAGTAAAAAACCTACACCTGTCAGCTCACCCCATCTCCCTGGGAACCCTGGCGACTAGCAGGGTATTGCTGATTTTTATCTCCCCACGCTAAATTTCATCAAAACTTTACTTAAAGCGCCAGGTTGAAGGTGTGATGCTTTACATAACTTTAGTTAGGGTATTGAATGAAAGCCAAGTTGTGAGTATTTAGGGCTTGGCATCAACAAGGAACTAACGCAGGAAACAGGGTGTAGTTAAGATGTGTAGCCTTCGACACAATTATTCAGTCTCTACAGATAAAGGAATGCGTAAGTTCTGGACAAGTTTTTGTAAAGATTGCTGAAATCAAGGTAATCGCACTGAATGTACCAGTAGGGATTGAGCCGCGAACAGTGATGGTACTGCTCTAAACACCAATCTTTGAGCCAGAAGGCGAAATCTCAACCACCGATCGCAGGAGCCTAAAACAGATGAATAGGCATAAGCAGTGGAAAAAGGCATGTTTCAAAGTGACGACTTGGGTTTTATCCGAGATCGTTTTAAATGTGTTGGGATTGGATGATTTGGCTGACTATAGTGAATTTATTTTTGATCCAGAGGTGATCGTCTCTCAATATCATTCTGTCATTCTGGTGGCTCCACCTCACCCGCCACAAGTTGAGCAAGACTCGCTGTTTGGTCAAACAATCTGCGATCGCGTTGAATTAGTTTAAGTCATTTGTCATTGGTCATTGGTCATTGGTCATTGGTCATTTGTAACAACCTGAACGTTTGGTATGATACCGTGTCTGGGAACTTAATGGTCAAACTCAAGACATTTTATCTGCCAATTCTGCCCGAATACCACAACAGCCGCCACATAATCCGATGCTGGGATCAGGGGAAAAAGTGACCAATGAGACGCCGCGTTAGCGTCTCCGGCGATACTCAGCAATTTAGCTGATTCTCCTGGCATCAGAGCAACTTCAATTTCTGATAACTTGGCTAACCCATCACCAGTTGCTTTTAAATAGGCTTCTTTGCGTGTCCAACCGTTGAAAAACGCGAGTTGTTGCTGATCCCCAGCCAGAGTCCGAATAGCAGTATATTCTCTTGGCGTAAAGAAACGTTGTGCTAGTTTCTCTGCATCGGGCATGGGACGCTTATATTCAAGATCAATCCCTAGTTTAAGAGTTGAGGATAGAGCATACAAGGCTAATCCATGAGAATGAGACAGATTAAAACCCAATGTTTGATTGGGGTTGCTCGTTGCCAGAGTGGGTTTGCCACGGGGACTATAGTCAAACTGGATTTGATCAGGCGGTTGATTTAAATAGCGACCCAAGATTGTCCGCAAAATCCCCCGACCTGCAATAAAATGGTTGCGATCGCGCTCAAAGTAGAATCGCTTTGCCCGTTGCTGTTCATCCTGGGAAAGGAGTTGTGCTAATCTCTCGATCTGTGCGATCGGTTGATTCAGATCCGCCCGCCAGACATGGATCTCCTGGGTGGAGAAGACTAAGCTAGAGGGTTGAGGATGCCAAAGCGGTTTCCCAATCGTCATCACCTACACCAAGCGGAAAATAAACGGATAGCGGTAGGGTTGGTTGGGATCATCTAGAACCTTGATCACAGCAATAATCGGCATGATTAGACTGACCAAACCTAACAGAATCAGTAAGGGGACACCAATTACGACAACGATTAGCAGAACAAAAATAAAAGCATAGATATAGAGATTAATGTAAAAATTTAGAGATTCTTTGGCATTTGCCTTAACAATCGGATCATCCGTCACCAACAAAATCACAATCGGGATCGCAACCGATAAAATCGCTGAACTCAACAATATCGAGCCATGGCATAGGGCGGATAAAAGTTTGCGTTGATCGAGATCGTGCTGATTACTCATCAGTGACTCCTAGTATTAGCTCTGGTTCAGTGACAGGTGGTTGTTCATCGGCAGGCTTGGATGCTTCCAAGGGAGCAATGACGGTTAATCCCTGGGGAATACATTCAATCGTGACTGGAGTTGTGCCAATAATTTCCCCATCGACAACCACTTTTTGGGGAGGGTTAGTGTTGACCTTAATTTGTCCAGTTCGTAAACAAATTGTATCCTCTCGACGGGCAGCTCTCCGCATTAATGCAGCACCGAGTAAATCCACGATCGCATCCATGGCTTCGATTTTGGTGTTTTGAGTATTAATCGTGACTTCCAATAACCCATCATTGGCAATCACTTGTCCCATCCCCTGTGCCATTAGAGAGGTTGGCGGTGCTGCATTGGCGATGGTGATGGCGGCGGCTTGACATTGACTGGTAATCCCGGCAATCTCTAATTCTGTCTCAAACACACTATGTTCGTTGAGTTGCTGCATCCCTGCCAAAATATAAGCTAAGACGCCCAAGCGTTTTTTCGCCTCTCGATCCGCTCGTTCCACGGTTTCGGCTTCAAAGCCAATTCCAGCCAGCAAAATCATCGGATGCTGATTGCACTGTGCGGCATCAACTACCCGGGTAATGCCTGATAAAATCAGTTCACAGGCGGCGCGAATATTTGTGGGAATCCCTAACGCCACCGCAAAAGCATTAGCTGTACCTCTGGCGATGATCCCCAAGGGAATCTGGCTACCAATCAAAGCACCTGCGACAGCCGAAATTGTGCCATCTCCACCCGATGCGATAATCAGATCTGCACCGGATGCGATCGCCTCTTGCGCCAACTCTGCTGAAGAGCGATCGGGCGTCGTTAGGTGAATATCGAGATGCAGTTGGGGTTTTAAAAGCTGCTGAATCAGCGTTAAATCCTTCTCGGCGTTGCCTTGACCCGAAACGGGGTTAAAAATCAGGTAAGCAAAGCGATTTTTGGCAAAATTGGCGATAATTGCTTCAGCCGTGGCAAGATTAGTAGCCAGAGGGACGTTGTGAACATTACAGATGCGTAACAATGCCTGAATGTCCGGCTCATGGGGTTGAGCGTAGAGGGGATCGATGAGGAAAATCACCGCAATCACCTCACCTGTCGCCACTTCCGCCGCAATCTGGGCATCTCCGCCCAAAGGTCCCGATAATAGACACTCAATCTCTAACTTACTTCGGTCATGAATGCGTTGTCCGGTGGTTCCGGTGGCGATTAAACGGTAACGGGAGAGGATGGGGGTGTATTGTTTGGCAAAGTTAGCAATATCGTCTTTTTTGCGATCGTGGGCAATTAAGGCAATGGTTGGGGACATGATGGGATGGGGAAATTCTCATCTTAGTTTAAAAGGAATTGGCGCAGTTGGTTTTGTAGTAGGCACTTTAGTGGCAGAAGCGCTAAAGCGCTGACTACAAACAGTCAGATGAGTCGATCGGGGGAATCAGCCGCACTACATTTGACTTTACGCTGTTAGGCATCATACAGTCTTATCCAGCAAACTACGATTCGATTTCGTGTGAAAGTCCAATCGAGGAACTCTTATGCTTAGAAAAGTTATTGACTCGGATCAAAATACGCTTTATGGGGTTTATTATACGGTTTATGGGTCACTGGCTGGTGATGATCACTTAATGAGGTCTTACCTCTGGGCAGGTCCTTATGATGATATGAAAGCTGCTGTCAATAAATCTCAAGAGTTGAGACATTCTCATCAAGAGGATGCCTCATTTATCGTGAAAAAGTATGTTGAGTGAAATACTCAGACAGTAATGTCTCCGATGGCGATAATTTTTCACCGATACTATAGATTAATCCCGTTTTTGGTAATTGTTCCGGAAAGTCAGGAAGACTTTTTAAGCAGGCGTTTCTGATACTTGTCCAGCGTGCCGATAAGTCATCATCTGCATCCACGATTAACCCTAATGCTGTCAATCCTGACGCTTTCAGTTCTGTGGAGATTACATCCGCATCAATAAATTCATCACTCCCATAGGATTCGATGTGGGGAACTTTTTTCCCTATCTCTTCCCAAGTAATTTCATTCGCTTCAATGAGTTATGGTATAACTCGTTGATCCTGCTTTCCCTCTACAATAAGCTTCTTTGGATAATACTTACTTGCCATTTCTAACGTACCTCAATCCCTCGTTGAGCCGCGATAACCATCTCACGTTCACTGAAAACGACACCTATTTCTTTTCCTGGTTCTATTCGTTGAATTGTAATTCCATCTTCAGTATCCTGTTCCTGACTCGCAATGCTAGCCAAGCTAGTCCAACAATCACTATTATGAGTAGTCGCAAAAACTTGGACATTTAGTTTTTTAGC
This sequence comes from Coleofasciculus chthonoplastes PCC 7420, assembly GCF_000155555.1. Classification (GTDB taxonomy): domain Bacteria; phylum Cyanobacteriota; class Cyanobacteriia; order Cyanobacteriales; family Coleofasciculaceae; genus Coleofasciculus; species Coleofasciculus chthonoplastes_A. Next base: position 48,254 of record NZ_DS989852.1, on the reverse strand, counting down.
CGTTTCCAAAATCAGTTTCCACATATCTTCCATCGCTGTGAAATGAAGCCCGGTATCAATTTCATCAACCAGCAATACTCCACCCTTAGCACATACCGTTGATAATGCTAGACCCAACATCCGCCATATCCCGTCCCCCATACTCCCAATGGGGACGCGCTGATCACTGTCAGCAAGACGCACGACAAATCCACCACGAGACTCTAAATATCTGTGGCTTTCATATTCATATGTAATAGAAGCAATGCGCTCAATTTTGGGTTCAATCGTCTGAAGTGCTTTATAGACAAGCATTTCATCGGCTGTTAGAACTACTTGATTAAATAGCTCTATCATGTTTTTCGTTGTTAAAGATGATGATGTAATATATTGATTTATTGCTGCATTTTTTGATGGCTTACCTCTAAATCGCCATCGACGAATATAATCTTCAGACAGTCCTCCATTAGAAGACAAAATGTGTTTCCAACTCTCTGGCTTATTGCCATCAGTCCAGGAAATATTAAACCCAAGTTCTATTAAGTTATCTGGAAACTCTTCAACGACACTTGTAGATTCATCAGACTCAATCTCCGAATCTGCCTTGGAAGCAATCGATTGTTTGCCTATAGATCCGAAAAGTTTATTTTCAATATTATCATTTGAAGCCAATATTAAAAATTCACTGCCTAATTCAATTTCATGACCGTGAAAAAGATGGCAGATATCAAGTTCACGCTCCCTTCTGCCTCTGCTAATGTCATCACTCCAACAATATTCACCTCTGTTAGTCATTGCGTCAAGTAATGGTTCAGGATTACCCTTGGAGCAGAGCAGTTGAATCGCTTCTAGTATTGACGTCTTCCCACTGTTGTTTTTGCCAACAAGCAAGTTAACTCTACCTAGCTGCTGAAGCTCAAAATGTTTGAAACAGCGAAAATTATTTATAGTGAGATTTTTTAACATATCTCATTTCCTCCGGTGCTTTTGGACAAATAAGCTTGAATGGGTTGTAAGAGGATTGCCAAAATCTTATCGACTTCCTTAATATAATATTCTAACTGATCAATCAATACGGTACGTTCCTCTAAGACCAAAAACCGCCAAACCGTCCCCGTTGTTACAGCACCATAAATTTTATCAATTTTATTTCCGGCTCTTTGATTAAATATCTGGGCGGCGACCATTTCGGCAATACATTGACCAAATCCTGATGGGATTTTTTCATTTTTGGCTTCGGCGATTGTAATTACTGGAGCGTTGATATAAAATTGTTCTGCTGAACAACTCAGAATAAAGTCACAATAGCCTTGTAATCCTTTTTCGATATCGACATTAAAATCTGTGCCAGAGAATAAACTGATTTGATAGTTAACCTGTCGCCTAACTTCCGATAAAACCGGAGCAATAATAAATTCAGAACGGGCTTTTTCGGTATCAATGGCTGTCGCTAGAGCGATAGACTCAGCTAAATTTAGTGTTAAAAGTTCTGAGGGTTGAATACCTGGGACATCAGCGAACAGGTTTTGCGTTTCATCAACGGTTAAGCCAAAATCTTCCTTAACTTTAGCTAAGGTAAAACTGCTATATGCCATTAGTAAACCTCACTTGTTAATTGACTGAACAACCAATACCCCCCCATCTACTCTACTCCGTTACGTGGCGGATGGGGTTCTATATTGCAGCATAGCGATCGCGTGGCTGTTTGGAAATGAATTGTCCGGTTTTGTCGGCTAGATACAGCTCCCATTGCACCTGACTCGAATAGAGATAGGGGTTGACCCTCAATTCCTTCGGGGTCAACAATCACAGGTATTTTATTGTTGGGACTGATGGCGAGAAAGTCTGGCTTGAAGGGATGACAAGCTCCCAGATGTTCCACCGGAGATTTGGGATCGCTATATATTCACGATAAATTTACATTTCAGATTTAATTCAATGTAAAGTTTTTGGTTATTTATTGTTTAAAACTTATTCTTGTTAACTTTTGTTAAGTTTAAGTTTCAATGATTAAAATTTTGCTAGGTTTAACGTGTGAAAAAGAAAAGCTTTACTATAACAACTTTAAAACCCAAGTTAACCAAAAAAGTCTATGTCAGTTAAAGACAGATATGAATAAGCAAATAAAAGAAAAACTCCAACAAGAAATACAGGATCTGGGCGATCGCTTACACCGGGCTGAGGTGGAGTTGCGGGCGCTAAACCTAGACGTAGACGCCTTACCAGATATAGGACTTGGCCCTCCAGCAATCAGGGAGCTCAGACAAGACAATCCATTCCTGCTGCAAGGGATTCTAGAGAACACCACGGATATGATGACGGCGCTGGATTTGAACTGGCGCTATATTGCCTTTAATCAAGCGTATAAAACCGAATTCATTAAGATTTTTGGGCGAGATATTGACATCGGTACAAGTTTGATAGAATCCCTGAGCCATTTACCGAATGGACAAGCAAAGGCACAGGACATTTTGGGACGGGCGCTACGCGGTGAAGAGTTTACAGTCATTCAGGAATTTGGCGATAGTAAGCGCGATCGCAATAAGTACCAATTCACGTTTCACAGTATCCGGGATGACCAAGGAGAGACCCTAGGCACATTACACGTTGTTAAGAATCTGAGCGAGATTGAGCGGCAAACTCAGCAATATCTGCAATATCTCCTCACCTCCAGCCCTGCGGTGATTTTTAGCACCCAGCCTGAGCCGAATTATAAACTGACTTATATCAGTGACAATGTTGTCAATGTTGTGGGTTACACCCCAGAGCAATTTTTGAATGGGTCAGATTTATGGTTAAATCATATCCATTCTGAGGATATTGACTCGATTCTCCAGGAATTACCCCGGAAATTAAATCAGGGAAATTATTCCTTTGAATACCGTTTTATGCACGCCGATGGAACCTATCACTGGCTGTTGGATGAAGGGAGGTTAATTCGAGATGAAACGGGTGAACCGATTGAGGTTGTTGGTTATTTCGTGGATATCAGCGATCGCAAACAAACAGAAAAAGATATAAACCTACAGGCGGTGATTAATCGAAACATCGAAGAAGGTATTTGTTTGGTTAGAGCGAATGACGGCATAATCGTTTATGCTAACCCAAAATTTGAGCAGATGTTTGGTTATGAACCCGGTGAACTAAACAACCAACCTGTGACGATTATTGACTATGAAAATAATCAAATTGGCGTCGAGCCAGTTCGACAGCTAATTACTCAAAAAATTATGGCAAAGGCAAATGCTGAATATACCTGCCAAATTCATAATGTAAAAAAAGATGGAACTCCCTTCTGGGGTAAAGCGATAACGTCTCGTTTTGAGCATCCCGACTATGGCACCGTCATGGTTATTGTTCAACAAGATATTACCGTACAAAAGCAAACTAAAGAGGAACTCCAAGCTTCCCTCAAAGAAAAAGAGGTCTTGCTCAAAGAGATTCATCACCGGGTGAAAAATAATTTGCAAATTGTCAGTAGTCTGCTGCAAATGCAGTCGCGGCGGACTAAATATCAAGACGTAGCGTTGGTTTTGCAAGACAGCCAAAATCGCATTGCCTCGATTGCCCTGGTGCATGAAAAGTTATATCGGTCTGATAATTTAGCTCAGATTGATTTTGCCCAATATGTTCCCGATTTAATTACTCATTTATTTGATTCTTATAGCATCAGTTCCAGTCGAGTTCGCATTTCCTATCAGGTTGAGGATATTGATCTCGCCATTGACACAGCGATTCCCTGTGGCTTAATTTTAAATGAATTGGTGTCTAATACGCTAAAATATGCTTTTCCAGAGGATCAGCAGGGAGAAATAGAGATTAAATTTCAACGAAATCCGGATAATAACTTACTCACCCTGCTTGTCCGGGATGACGGTGTGGGAATCCAAAAATCCTTTGATATCGAAACAACTACTTCATTAGGATTAACCCTGGTTGTAGGCTTAGTCGAGCAGATCGATGGAACCTTAGACCTAAATTGTGACTCCGGAACTGAATTTAGGATTACCTTTAGCAATAAACTCAGAACTTGATAATGTTTAGAATTAAGGATTACCCGATGATGTTTTCAAAACCACCTCCGAACTTAAAAGAAACCAAAAAAATTCTCGTCGTTGAAGATGAGAGAATTATCGCGATTAATCTGAAAGAAAGCTTAGAATCCCTCGGCTATACCGTACCTGCAATCGCAGCGTCGGGAGAACAAGCGATTGCAAAAGCCACTGAGTTCCGTCCCAATTTAGTGTTGATGGATATCTGGCTCAAAGGCAATATTGATGGGATTGAAGCCGCGCAGCAAATCTGGGAGTGCCTGAAAATTCCCACAATTTATGTCACCGGACATTCGGATCAAAGTACGGTAGAACGGGTAAAAATTACGGCTCCCTTTGGCTACATCCTCAAACCCGTTAAAGAACAGGCTCTTTACGTAGCAATTGAAACGGCACTCAAGCGATATGAACGAGAACAATTAATTAGCGCCATTCTCAGAGGGATTGGAGATGGAGTAATTGTTACCGATAAAGAGGGTCAGGTTAAGTTTCTGAATCAGGTGGCGGAATCCTTAACGGGTTGGCAATTGGCTGAAGCCAAAGACCAGAAATTCACCGAAGTCTTTAATATTGTCGATGAACAAACTCGACAGCCTGTTGAGGATGTCCTGAAAAATGTTCTAGAACAAGATACGATTATTTATTTAGAAAAGCAGATTTTATTGCTCCCCAAGCAAGGAAAGCCAATCCCTATTGCCGATAGCCTGGCTCTGATTAAAAATAACGATGGTGCGATCGAGGGTATGGTTTTGGTGTTTCGAGATGCGACACGACAACGTTTAGCCCAAGAACAGAATCGCGCCATGGAACGCGCCCGACAATTAGAGTATGATATTGCTGAACTGCAATGTCTAGATCTGTTCCACGATGAGAGTTTAAGTAAAACGTCATTAGAATTGCCCACGTCTCCGGCAAAGATTAAATTGGCAGTTCGGATTCTGGAAACCATTTTAGATCAACAGAGTTTATTAAGTTCACAAATCCGTTCTAATTCCACAGTGATTGCTCGTTATTGGGGGATTGTCCAGGAGCAGTGTAATCAGAAACTGAAGCTGGTTAACGATTTGCTGGATATCGGTGCGATTGAAACAGAAGTTCATCCCTTACAATTAACATTGATTCAATTCCCCGATTGGATGCCTGAGTTGATTAAACCCTTTGAAGCCTGGGCGCAGTTTCAGCAGCAACGGTTGCATATTGATATTGATCCGAATTTACCCCCCCTGGTTTCAGATCGGTTGAGTTTGACTCGGATGTTGACAGAATTACTAAATAATGCATTTAAATACACGCCAGCCGGGGAGGATATTGGGGTAACAGTGGGGGCTTTGGGAGATGGTAATGTAGAGACGCGCCATGGCGCGTCTCTAAGGTCGGGAGACGGGTTTTGGACTAAAAATTTTACTGTCGAGATTCAGGTGAGTAATTCTGGGGTAGAAATTCCCCTGGATGAACGAGAGAAAATTTTTGAGCCATTCTATCGCATTCCGAGTTCCTATTCCTGGAAACAAGAAGGAACTGGTTTAGGATTAACCGTGACGAAAATGTTAGTGCATCGACTCCAGGGCGAGATTGATGTCACGAGCGATCGCGACGGGACAATCTTCACAATTTTTATACCCAGTTTACAATCCCAAGAGATGGAAGTGGAGCATGATCATGATCAGTGAACAATATTTATCGGAAATTGACACAGCAACAATGGCTCGAATTCTGGTTGTGGAAGATGAGAGAATTATTGCTCTGAACCTAAAGGAAAATTTAGAAGCTTTGGGTTACGGTGTCGTTGGAATTGCCGCCTCTGGGAAAAAAGCTGTCACCAAAGCCGGGGAACTTCATCCCGATTTAGTGCTGATGGATATCTGGTTACAGGGGGACATGGATGGAATTTGGACGGCGCAACAAATTTGGAATAAGTGGCAAATTCCGGTAATTTATTTAACCGGACATTCCGATAAAATTACCTTAAAACGGGCAAAGGTAACGGCACCCTTTGGCTATATCCTCAAACCCGTGAATGAACAGCAATTATCCGTAGCCATTGAAGTTGCCTTGCAGCGCTATAAACGGGACCAATTTTTGAGTGCAGTGCTGTGGGGAATTGACGATGGCGTAATTGTAGTCGATCAAGATTGTCGGATTCAGTGTATGAATCAGGTGGCGGAATTACTAACCGAATGGCAATTTACCGATGCGAAGAATCGGGAGTTGAAGGATGTCTTTCAAATCATTGATGTGCAAACCCAGCAGCCTGTGAATAACTCAGTGACGTTGGCATTCAAAGAAGATAGACTGGTTGATCGTACCGATGATCATGTCCTAATTACCAAGACAGGTCAACAAATCGTGATCGCAGACAGTGCTGCACCGATTCGGGATAACCAGGGGGATCTAGCGGGGGTAGTGTTGGTATTCCAAGATATGCGCGATCGCAAACAAGCTGAAGCCGCGCTACGCCAGCAGTTAGCTCAGGAACAACAACTTAACCAGTTCCAACAGCAATTTATTCACACGGTTTCCCATGAATACCGCACCCCGCTTTCGATTATTCAAGCCTCAACCTTCCTGATCGAAACCGATAGTTCATCGGTTCGCTCAGAGAATAAGCGAGTCAATTGCCAGCGAATTAAACAGGCGGTAAAATATATGGTAGGATTGCTGGAAGATGTATTAACCTTTGGGCAAGCCGAAGCGGGTCAACTGCTCCTTGATCCGATGCCTTTAGATGTAAACCTTTTCTGTCAACAACTCATCGACGAATACCAACTTATTGCCAGTGATCAAGCTAAAATAACCTGGAGCAGTTGCGGCACAAGTCAAACCGCTTATCTGGATCAAAAAATCCTGCAACTGATTGTGAGAAATTTACTCACCAACGCTTTGAAATATTCTCCAGAAAACAGTTCTGTTTATCTAACCCTAACCTGTGAAGATGATCGGCTGACAGTCGAGGTAAAAGATAACGGAATTGGCATTCCACCAGAGGATCAACCTTGTATCTTTGAGCCATTCCGCCGCGCCAGTAATACAGGGACAGTTCGAGGTTCAGGGATGGGGTTAGCCATCGTCAAGAAAGCCGTTGATTTACATGGGGGAACATTGTCAGTGGAAAGTGTTTTGGGTATTGGTACAAGGTTTACAGTGGTTTTACCCTTCCCCGAATAATTAGTCTAGTCATTTGTCATTTGTCGTTTGTCATTTGTCATTTGTCATTTGTCGTTTGTCCTTTGTCCCTTATTCTTTGTCCTTGATTATACTCGCTTCGTTTTTTTCAATGGTTTATTGCCCTAAATAATTCATTTAATTTTCGTTGTGATCATGAAAACATTAGCCAACAACATCTCTGAAAAACTGATAAATATTCTCGTCGTCGAAGATGAGCGAATTATCGCCATCAACCTGAAAGAACAGTTGGAATTATTTGGGCATTGTGTTTGCGCGATCGCGACATCGGGAGAGAAGGCAGTGGAAAGGGCGACAACCCTCCGTCCTAACTTAGTGTTAATGGATATTTTCCTCCAGGGAAATATGGATGGAATTGAAGCAGCACAGGTTATTTGGGAACGTCTTTCAATTCCCGTGATTTATGTCACCGGACATTCTGATCTGAATACATTAGAACGAGTCAAAGTATCGTATCCCTTTGGTTACATTTTAAAACCGATTAAAGAACGGGAATTATTTGTCACGATTGATATTGCCTTACATCGCTATTCCCGCGAACAATTACTAACCACGATTCTCCGCGAAATGGGGGATGGTGTGATTGTCACGGATACTCAATGTCACATTCGCTTTCTCAACGAAGTTGCACAAATGTTTACGGGATGGCAGTTCGTTGAGGCAATTGATCAAGATTTAAGTGAGGTGTTTAAACTTTTTACTCAAAACACAAGGCAATCGGTAAACCTGCCGTTAAGAACAGCGATGGAAAACAATTTTCCCTTTTCAATACCCAAAGATAGTCTCTTGATTTCCAGACAAACTAAAAGGATTCCCATTGGCGGTACTGTAACACCCATTCACGATAAACAAGATAAGGTAATTGGGGCAGTTTTGGTGTTTCAAGATATTAGCAATTCTATTCAGATAGAGGCAGCTAATGTTCAATTAGAACAGGCATTGGCGGAGTTAAAAACAACCCAATTTAAACTGATTCAATCTGAGAAATTATCTAGCCTAGGGCGCATGGCAACAGCATTAATTCAGGAGTTCAATAATCCGATCACCTGGATTTGTGGCAATATTGTTCTAGGTCGATCATATTTCCGCGATCTGATCGACCTGCTGCACCTCTATCAGCAAGCTTGTCCTAAACCTACGTTAGAAATTCAGCAGTTACTAGAACAGATTGATTTAGAGTTTATTGCCCAAGATTGGCAAAAAATGTTTAACTCGATTCATATAGGTGCGGAACGTCTAATGGATGTCACGCTATCGCTGCAAGCGCTGCGGAATTTCTCGACATTGGATGAACTGGATCAAAGGATGATTGACATCCAGGAAATGATTAATTCAACCTTATTACTGGTACAGCATCGGCTCAAGCCCCAAGGGAAAAAGCCAGAGATTCGGGTAATTCAAAACCATGATAATTTGCCTAGTTTAATGGGTTATGCTAGTCAGTTGAATCAGGTGTTTATTCATATATTGAACAATGCTATTGATGCGATAGATATGAAGAAATTACCGGGTATTATTACCATTGACACCAGATTGATCAGTCGCCCGGTTTCACCCCAAGTTGGAGAGGAAGGAGAGGGGGAAATGATCAGAGGAGGAAATGAAGGAGATAGAGAAGGTGAGGAAGAAGTGAATAGTCAAATTCATGTCCTTGAGCGCAGCGCCGGATTAACAGTCAACACATCTCAAAAAACACGAGATGTTGTAATGATTCGCATTACTGATAATGGTTGTGGCATGAGTCAGGAAGTACAACAAGAAATTTTTGACCCATTTTTCACGACCAAATCTGTGGGAACAGCCGTAGGATTAGGGTTATCAGTTAGCTATAAAATTGTGGTGGAGAAACATGGCGGTAAAATCCACTGTCATTCAGTCGAAGGTGAAGGAACAACCTTTGAAATTGAGTTACCTGTGATTCATTAGGTAGAGCGTCATTTGTCATTTGTCATTTGTCATTCGTCATTTGTCATTTGTCATTCGTCATTTGTCATTCGTCATTTGTCATTCGTCATTTGTCATTCGTCATTTGTCATTCGTCATTTGTCATTTGTCAGGGAATAGGGAATAGGTAATAGGGAATAGCACGATTAAAAAAGGGCGGGTTTTGTAGCCAAGTTAGGGAAAACAATCAACAGTAGTCCCTAAACCCGCCCCTACAAATCCGGTTTCCTCGAAGGTCGTGAAGGGTCAATACTTTCCGGAACCAATCTCCCCACACCTCAGTCATCCCTTGACTAGGGAATTTTTTCCCCAGATTGCAGAATTCTATCGATGCTAATGCATGTCTCTGGGAAGCTATCACTCATTCTACTAACTCTGACATTCTCCTTTGTTTTTCCTCACACCTCAAACTCCCTCTTCTGTCCCTTAGTTGCGTGGAGTCGTCATCCAGAACGAGACTTTGGACAAGATGGTACAGATGGTACAGATGGACGTGCGGGGAGACGGGGAAGAGATGGGGAAAATCGGACAATTTTTGTGGATGGTTCTCCAATTAATCTAGAGTTGTCGGGAGGAAATGGTGGTGATGGCAATAATGGACAACGGGGTGAGGATGGAAATTGTTCCCGACAGCCGCGAAAGGTGGATTATGATCTGCAAGCCGCAGATGGGGGCGATGGTGGAAATGGTGGAAATGGTGGAGATGGTGGGGATGGCGGGTCGTTGACAGTTTATTATACGAATCGAGAGGATTTGAAACAAATCTATGTGCGTTCCCAGGGCGGACGTGGAGGACGTTCTGGACGCGGCGCTGATGGGGGTGATGGCTGTGACTGTGATGACCGCAGTTGGGAGATAGAAACCTGTACCAAAAAGTCAGACAATGGTGAAGAAGACTGTGAAACTGAGCGATTCGAGTGTGAAGAGGGTGATGATGGTCGAGATGGTCGAGATGGTCAAGACGGAAAAGACGGAAGCATGGGAACGCTGACATTAATTAATCGTACTGAAGCCTTACCCCCAGACAAACCCACCGCTACGGTTACTCTACCTCAACTGCAAAACGGCGCGATCGCACTCTCTGTGAATCAATGGCAAACTCGTAGTAGTGCAACCGCTTTACTCGCACCTAATTCAATTATTGCCAACCAGTATCGGGAGTTTGTTGGACGCTTAGAACGGTCTTTTGAATTAGTCTGGAATGCAGACCGGGCGATTACCGATTTTTATAATCAACCGATATCCCTGAGTCTTAAATCTGATCAACGCATCGATGTATCTTTGCCCAAAGAAGTCTGGTTTGATGGCACAATGTCACAACAGGGGGATGTGACAAGGTTTGTCGTCACCAATGCGTTACTGGAACGGGAAGCCACCCAGCTTACCCGGGCAGATTTTGCCGGAAATCGTTCAGCGTTAACCTTTAGTGTGGTGGACTTAGCCGGAAAGTCCGACTTGTTAGACACCCAATTCTGGTTAAAATATCGTACTGCCAATTCAGGCGATCGCTTCCGTCGCTTCTATAATTACAGAACCCGGTATGAAGGAATTATTCCGGCGGAACTTGTCACTCGCCATAACAACCGCTACACGCTAGAAATCGGCAAACTCCCCATAGAAGCTGAATACCTACGTCCTGGAGTTGCGATCGAAATTGAGTTAGTGGCTACTCGTTCCTTTGCGGGAAACTCAGCCCAACAGGAAATGAATTGGCGGGGGGAAATTCGATAAGTTTGTAGTCTGGCTCGTTACTAATAAGCTGTTCGGCATTTAAACCATAATGTCAAGAATTGCGAAATCCTTGTAGTGCGTTAAGCGAAGCCATGCCGCAGGCTTTGCATCTTGCTCGCTACCCATTCCCAATTTAAATGCGTGACAGCTTACCCAATTTAATTGCATGACAGCTTATGTACTACGCCACTACTTATAACGGGCTAAAGCCCTTACTACAAACTCCAAACTTCAAACTTCACCAAATTTATGTCTTAGGATTGATGTATGATTGAGAAAAACCATCAATCCTGATAGGGATTCAGTATAATTCGCTTAAGGAGTTCATGACGTCAGATTTCTTACAGGTTACGTTTTTATACAATCAAGTCATAGACTATCTCATCGCCTTGATCATCTTGGTTGTGGGAATTTTTCTGATCAAAATTCTCCGCCAAGTGATTGTAGGACGGCTCAAACGCTGGGCGGCGAAAACGACAACTCAGTTGGATGATTCCCTGATCCAGATGATTGAACGAGCCGTGATTCCTATCCTTTACGTTGGCACGTTTTATGTGGCGATCGCGAATCTCACCTTACATCCAATTCTGGATCAGGTGATTGACGCTTTGACGTTAATTGTTGCCACGATTCTAGGGATTCGCCTCTTGGTTTCCCTGGTGGAATACGGTTTCCGGCTATATTGGCTAACTCGCCGCCAAAGTGAAACGGTGCAACAGGCGCTTGATGCGTTAATTCCGGCGGCTCGAATTGCAATTTGGGCGCTGGGAATTGTCTTTTTGTTAGATAATCTGGGTTTTGATATCTCCGCTGTTGTGGCTGGATTAGGCATTGGCGGTGTGGCGATTGCTTTAGCGTCTCAAGGCTTTCTCCAGGATTTATTCAGCTACTTCTCTATCCTCTTTGACCGTCCCTTTGAATTGGGAGATTTTATCATTGTTGGCGATTTCCTCGGTTCAGTCGAACATATTGGTATTAAAACGACTCGTCTGCGGAGTTTAAGTGGAGAACAACTCATTTTTGCCAACACCGATTTAACCAGTTCGCGGATTCGCAACTATAAGCGGATGCCCAAACGACGGGTAGCATTTAAGTTTGGCGTGCTGTATGAAACGTCTCAAGAAAAGCTCCAGCTCATCCCCGAAATTGTCCAAGGTATTGTGGAAAATCTAGATAATACCACTTTTGACCGAGCGCATTTTAGCGATTATGGGGATTTTAGCTTGAACTTTGAGGTGGTTTATTACGTTTTAAGCAGTGATTACAACCTCTATATGGATATCCAGCAGCAGCTTAATTTACAGCTTAAACAGGAATTTGAAGCGCGTCAGATTGAGTTTGCTTACCCCACCCAAGTCACCTATTTTGGGAATCTCAACACCGGAGAAATTAGCGATTCTTTAAGTGCTTTGGTTGCTGATGGCAAACCCTAAGCCGTTGGTTGGCGTAATATAGCAGAAGGCAGAGGAGGGGGTGAGGGAGTTAGAGGGAGAGGTTTTTATTATGGGTGATTTGCCGGACATGATATTACAGTCATAATTGGACTATGGACAAAAACCTATATTTGTGTAAACAATCCGCAAATATAGGTTTCGGCTTAATTTGGAGGCATATTTCAGTTTCTTACTCCCCATCTTCATCTGAGAACAGCGCCTCTAAATCTCGATAGCCACTAACAACCCGCAAAATCTCAATCCCATTCTCAATTGGTTGATAAAAAATTAAATAATCATCAACAGGAAAGCTTCGCAACGAAGGTAAAAGCTCATCTCGCCTCCGCCCCATGTTCGGAAAACTAGCCAACGTCCGACACTTTTGATTAATCTTCTTAAGTAAACGCTCCGCTGCACCCAAACTACTCTTATCAGCAACATAGTCGATAATACTTTCAATATCTCGACTAGCTGGAACAGTAAATTGGCAAATATTACTCATTCACCCTCTTGAGAACGACGTAAAAGCAGCTTCTGTTCGAGTTGGCTAAAAACCGTCTCACCATCAACCACCTCTCCCCGTTTCGACGCTTCAACTCCAACCATAATTTCCCCCCTCAATTCCTCAAAGCGCCCCTTATAGATACGTTCCCGTTCAGCAAACGCCCTAAGTGCAGCCAGGATAACCTCCTCCGGTGATTTGTATTTCCCGCCCTCTACTTGGCGTTGAAGAAACTGCTCAAGTTCTGGAGTTAAAGACACATTCATTGACTTTACCCTATATCGTGTTAATGATCTTCCTATTCTAGTTCTAGAACTAAAATTCCAAACGCTGCGCCGCCCGTCGTTTCGCCTCCTCCCCCCGGCGGTCATACTTTGCGGTGGTGACCGGACTAGCGCAAGAAGGCAGAAATAACTGAACAGCTAATATCTCCCCCAGCTTCCCCTGCTCCCTCTGCTTCCCCTGCTTCATCGTATCTACGAAGCTGCTCAAGTATTTTTATGCCCGCTGCACTAGCCATCTCGCAAAATCTGTGGTAAAAGTATCCCGTAAAATCGCCTCTCGAATACTTTGGGTAAAGCGAATCAACTCTGTCACATTATGCAGGGAGATTAACATAAAGCCCAAAACTTCCCGCGATCGCACCAGATGACTTAAGTAGGCGCGGCTAAAGTTCTGACAGCAATAACAGGGACAAGTCGAATCCAACGCCGAAAAATCCTCCCGAAACCGAGCATTTTTCAAATTCCAGCGTTCCCCCTGAACCAACGCCGCCCCATGACGACCTAAGCGCGTGGGAATCACACAATCAAATAAATCCACACCTGATGCGATCGCCCGTGCCATTTCTCGATATGTCCCCACCCCCATAAGATAACGCGGCTTATCAATGGGTAAATACGGTGCCGTCGCCGCCACGATGTCATGGATCAAGTCCACCGGTTCCCCCACACTCACCCCACCAATGGCATACCCCGGTAAATCCAAAGACACCAACGACTCAGCCGCCTGACGACGCAAATCCAGATACACACCGCCCTGAACAATACCAAATAAAGCTTGCTGATCCGCACGAGTGTGAGCATTGATACAGCGCTTCAGCCAGCGATCGGTTCTCTCCAAGGACGCCTCAATCTCCGCCCGACTTGCTGGATACGGCGGACATTCATCAAATGCCATAATAATGTCCGCCCCTAGCGCATTTTGGATAGCAATAGACCGTTCTGGGGTGAGATTAATTAACCGTCCATCCCGAGGCGAACGAAAAACCACACCTTCTTCGCTAATTTGTCGCAATTTACTTAAGCTAAAAACTTGAAAGCCGCCCGAATCCGTCAAAATTGGGCGCTGCCAACCCATAAAGTGATGCAGTCCTCCCGCTTGCTGGACAATCGCTTCTCCGGGTTGTAAGTGCAGATGATAGGTATTGGCAAGAATAATTTGGGCTTGTGCTGCTTCTAACTGGGCAGGAGTTAGAGTTTTGACCGTTGCCAAAGTACCCACGGGCATAAACCGGGGCGTTTCAATCAGACCATGGGGACTGTGCAGTAATCCGGCGCGTGCCTTGGTTTGGCTGCACCATGCCTGACATTGAAAGGAAAATGAATTGTATGTTTGAGCCAATGCGGTTAAGGGTTCATGATCGTGCTTTGATTATTGTGGCTCATCATCTCTTTTATGTGCGGATTAGAACGGGCATTCCCCCTCATCATCAATTTGTACATCCCACCGGGCATTGAGTACCTGGGTAACCATGGCTTCCAGGGCTTCGGCGTTGAGGGTTTCCACCGATTGCTCATGTAAAGGGTTGGATAAGGGAATCAGCCTTAGCCGACGGTTATCTTGGACTAAATCGAAATAAGCCTGCTTTTCCGGTGTCTGATGCAGTTGCAAGTAATCAAAACTCTGGACATTGATGTAGATAGCTTGATTCGCAATCAGGGTAGAACGGCGGGAATCGGCAAAGACTTCCAGCACATATCCTTCTCCCTCACTTTGCTTGTTGCTATCGATGGTGTGAATATAGCGGACGCGACCCAAATCAGTGAGTAGGCGTCCCATGTCCTGCTTATTGATAATAATGCCCGTATCAATGATACAAGGAGCGGGAAGTCGGCGTGGAGGTTGATGATAACTCATGGGTAAAGCCTATGATGCATAAGGGGCTGATATTGCCTTGCAAAGAGTATTGGCATTCGTGTAAAACCCGACTGAAAAACCTAATGCTTCGATTTTAGCGACTGCCTAGCTAAAGGCAAGTCAGAAGCTATGACAATCAAGAATCAGAAATTTATCCACGGGCTCGTGCCAGTGGATTATTATCTGAAATACTTGAGTGTTACGGGTATTACAGTAGGGTTACTAAACCATACTATCCCAATATTCACCCGCTATTCATCGGACAATATACGTAAATTTCTGTGTAGTAAACTATGAACCCAAATCCTGAGCCACTCAATATCTCTGTGACACCTGTATCCCCGTGCTTCCGGGCTTACCTGCATCTGTGTCCCTCTAGATTAGATTATTCTCCATGAAGTGGTTTAGAGTGCAATCGATGTGGCAAGCGGTGCAAAAGTCCTGGCAGTCTTGGTTGGGTGCTATCACCTTTTATACTTGTATCCCCATTCCCATGAGTTGGGGGTTAGACTTTGAGCGCATTGCCCGTTGGGCACCTGGGGTTGGGTTATTCATTGGCGTTCTATTAGCTATGCTAGACGCTCTGTTGCAACACTGGGGTATGCCCCACTTGACCCGAAGTGGGATTATCGTGGTGAGTTGGGTAGCACTCACCGGAGGATTGCATCTAGATGGCGTGATGGATACGGCAGATGGCTTAGGGGTACCCGATCCGAAGCGGCGGCTGGAGGTGATGGCAGATAGCGTTACTGGGGCATTTGGGGCGATGGCAGCGATCGCGCTACTCTTACTAAAAATGGCGGCGCTTACGGATATTGAGACCGATCGCTGGTTTGCCTTGATTAGTGTAGCCGGATGGGGGCGCTGGGGACAAGTGGTGGCGATTTCGATGTATCCGTACCTCAAAGCCACAGGGAAAGGCGCATTTCATCAACAAGGGATTCGGGTGCCGATTGATAGTCTGTGGGGGGCATTTTTACTCCTGGGGGTATGTGGCTTACCCCTACTCATGAATATGAATAGAGATAGTCTGGAGTTAGCCGTTATTAGCGCCGGAGGAGGATGTGCGATCGCGCTTTTGACCGGCTTCTGGTTTTACCGCCAGTTGGGAGGACATACGGGGGATACTTATGGGGCGGTGGTGGAATGGACAGAAGCCTTATTGCTCTGTTTACTGACAATATTTTTATGAGCCTGGGAAATCTAAGCTGCTGGCATTCTAAGTTTTTCGGCATTTCAACTTGAATGTCAAGAATTACGAAATCCTTGTAGTGTGAGCATCTTGCTCACTACTTATACCCAATTTAAATGTGTGACTTACGCCGTTGATGTTCCCGGAAATGACTTATACTTAACCCAAAAACCACCCAACACCAACAGTACAATTACAATCGTTCCGATTCCCAGAGGACTAGGAACCCAATACACCACCCCTAGGCGATTAAGTTGACCCGGTATCAGAGTCCACACAAGCTGATGTCCATCGTCGTAAATCTGGGGCGTAATCGTATTATCCCCTAAATCAAGAATGTTTGCCCCCCAAGGAGTCTGCAAACTAAACTGCAAATCCAACAGCGAACCCGGACTAACGATTACACTCCCATTTGCCGAAAGCACGGCTAGCGATCGCAAATCCAGTTCATAGTTTAACTGATTCCGTTGCACCACAAAAAAGCTACGTTGATCCAAACTTAATATCGAGTCAAGACTGGGTAAATCAACAGTTCCCCTATCCTTAGCCTTCCTAGCCGTTGGGTTCACGGGGTTGAAAAATTGGTTGAACTTGGTGGTCAATTCCTGCCCATTACTAAATGGAATTGTGACTACAAGTGTTTGCTGAGAACGGCGCGTCGTTTTTCCGTGGAGTTCCTTAGCACGTCGTTCAATACTTTTGAGCCATTCAGTTGCTTGAGCATTACTAAAACTTCTCAGTTGCTCTCCCAAGCGGATTTGCTGCACAATCGCGCCGTGGTTTTCATCCTTGACGTTCACTAAAACATCATATTTAACGCAGCCAGATAGGAGTAATGACACCAGCAGAACAACCCCAATCATCCGTAGGCGACTGAGAACCGAACGAACGACCAAAAATTTATTTATCAATCCTGGCTTCACCAACTTTACTCCTTTCTCTCTTATCGTATTTTTGCTGTATTCCTGCGAATACCAGTACAGTTATTATAGGATTTAACCCATATTTTAATTCATTCTTTTTATTATTAATAAGGGCGGGTTTTGTTGATAGATTATCGGTGTGGATCACCATTAAACGGCTAAACCCGCCCCTACAATTTACTTTTTACTTTTTACTTTTTACACTCAACTGATCAAATAACAAACAAGGTAGATAAGCACTTCCGCCAACCCATTCTGGTGACGCACCTAAATCAACCAGACGTTTAAACGCCTCAAAAATACTACCCGCTACCATCGTATTCTTAACCCGACCCACGATTTCCCCATTCTTAACTTTGTAACCTAAATCCAGATTCACGGAAAACTCTCCTGCTAGCTGATTCGATTGACCGGCACCCAGCACTTGATCGACAATCAGCCCTTCTTTCATCCCAGCAATTAAATCTGGCATGGCTGTCTTTCCTGGAATCATACACAGATTCACTAAATCGGGTATGGGACGAGATAACCCACTCCGGAAACCATTCCCACTGGGTTGACATCCCCCTCGCGCCGCCCAACGTCGATGCTATAAGCCTGAAGAAAATCTTCCCCCTTAACTAAGTTCCCTGATAGACTAGCACTCAGGATTTGGCGGCTACGTTGTGTCCAAACGTTACTCGTGGTGGCAATTTTCACCGAACTCGAGCGGATATGAAACCCCACATCCACCAATATATCGGGGTTATAAGCATGAACCTGCTCAATTAACTCTTGTCCCACCTCAACCAATTCTTGGGTAGGTGGAGGCTGAAAATCGCTTGTCGGTGTCGTCAGTTGTACATCACTGGCAAACTCAAACTCGACGGGAGCGCCAATTTCAGAAGTTTGTATCGCAGCAGACACTAAGTCATCCAAGCGGCTCAAATCACTAGAACTGGCAAATCCCAGACGTCCATTACAGACAAGTCGCAGCGCTATTCCCTCACGGGCTTTGGTTTGCAGGGATTTTAAACGATTGTTTTCAAAGGTAATCGGTGTATCTTGACTGGACAAATATTGACACTCACCGCCCTATAAGTGCGGTGATTCTTGGGCTGATCTTGCCTTAGTTCGTCCGTTCAACAAGTTGAATAGTTTCCCTTCGGTCTTACAGAGCATACTTGAGCCTTTCAACTCACTCCTCAAGCTTAAATTCCTGTGTGTCCCACAGTATTTCAATGCCTTCACAGGTCTTACATGATTTTAAATGTATCGAGATTTATCGAATTCTCGCTCCAACGTCTCTCACTTTGCAAGATTTAGGATTTCTGCTACCAGGGTTCCGGATACAAGAGATAATCCGCGCTTACCAACTTCGCTTTTTATGTGCGCTTTACCGCTAATGTTATTTTAGTACGAATAAGCAGCATATCAGGATAATTTCGAGATAATCTTAGTGAAAGCCGTCCTAGAAGGTGTTCCTGAGCCTGTCGAAGGACGAGGCTTGTGACCCAAGTTTCCGGTAAACCTCAGCTGCTTCCGCCTGCTGAGTAGCTTGGTTTAAAATCCGCTCCAGCGTTGAATCACTCAATGATAATCTCTCACTTTATGGAGTTGCCTTTCTCTTTTCATATAATATTCATATAATATGAGAGGTTTGGTAGTCAATTCGATTACGCTTTTTTTGGCGGGGCAAGATTTTGAAAAGCTGCAAAGCGACAAGCACGAGGTAAAGCGGATTGATTAAGAGGTAGCGCTTCCAAAGACGAACAGGTTCTTGCATAAATCGATAGAGCCATTCTAAACCGAACGTTTGCATTAAAATTGGAGCTTCGTCAACTTGACCTGCGTGCATATCAAACGCAGCACCGACACAAAGTATCGGACAATCCAATCGATGACTATGAGTAAACGCCCACTCTTCCTGTTTTGGACATCCTAAGCCAACAAAAAGGATACCTGCTCCGGATTGGCGAATGGTTTGGACGTACTCAGCATCTTCCTGTGGAGTTAATGCTCGAAACGGTGGAGAGATTGCACCAGCGATTTTCAAGTTAGGGAATTTTTCAGTCAGCTTGACTTGCAGTTGCTCTAAAATCGCTTCGGTGGAACCATAGAGAAAAATACTCACGCCTTCAGCCGCTGCTCGTTCGCACACCCTTAACATAAGTTCAGGTCCCCGGACGCGATCGCGCAGATATTTTTCTCCCGATTTGCGAAACAGATTCAGCGCCCAGCGTACAGGTTGACCGTCTGGGGTGACTACCGTAAAATTATTCAGGCGATAGCCATGACCTTGGGGGTCAAGATAACCACGCATCATGCTATGGACATCCGTTGCCGCTACTGTACACGATTGATGCCGTTTAGCGTTTTGAATAATCAGATCGGTACATTCCTCATAGCTTGTCCGATGAACACCAATTCCGATGACACTGGTTTGACTGGGAGACACTGGTAACGTTTGAGTATTCATTCCTATTTCCTCATAGCTGCCCAAACTGGGTTTCGCATTTTTATCGCCCGAAGTCCCAAAACCCCGTTTCTGTAGACCTGGAGTGAGCCAGACGCACGGTCAAAGACTTTTGGGTTTAGCCTTATCTCGATAAGTCTGGGGAGTTAGGTGTGAAACTATTTTGGGTTGGAGACTAAAATCCTTTATGGGAAGCAATTTACTTTTAATTGCTCAGCTATGTCAATGGTTATACATAGATTGAAATGTAAATCCATTAATTGCTCAATATTAGTTAAATAATCTTTACGAATTTATGTGAACTTTTAAACGGGAGAGGCATTTTCCTTGTCACCTGTAATCCGGGCATGTAAGATTAACCAGGAAACTTGCCAGGACGAAATTGCGATGTCTAAGAGCCACAGAAAAACTCAACCCAGTCGCCTTCCCTCATTTGTCCTAATCATCGCCACCGCGATTCTAGTCATAGCCACCCGCCTGCTAGCGCCTCAGGATGCTGTGACATCAACGGTAAGTACGTATGATCTATCCCAAGAACAACTGGAGTACGAGGTCGAATGGCAGGCACCTAGCGGAACAACTGGGAAATACAACTTCGATCACTACAGATCGGCGATTTCAACATTCAACGGGTTTACCTACGCCATTTGGACGGACAACGACAATCGACCCAGAGTGGCAAAAATCAAAGACGGAGAAGCGCAAGTAGAATTCTTAGTCAAAAATCCCAATTATCATCAGCGTGAGGATGGACACAACAAGTTTTCCCTGGGAATCGACAAGGATGGCTACATTCATGTCGCCGGCGACATGCATCACTTCCCTAAAGACAACATAGATCATCTTTCGGAACCCTACAAAAGCGCTGACTGCATGTATTGGGTATCTGAAAAACCAGAAGACATCACTAAGTTCGTATTTCTGGGCAAGGATCAAAAACGGGTAATTCCAGGTCTTGGTTTTTCGTCTTACTCTTTCGACACCGACAACAATGGTGAACTCTACTTTGTCGCACGGCAATGGGCGAGAACGGATTCCCATTGGACGCCAGGTAAAATCAGTGTAGGTATAGCACGCTACAATACCCAGACCAAATTTTGGAAAGCGCTCGGCGGTGTAGCACCTGTTCCCAATAATGACGGCAATAAAGTCCTTTTCTGGGAGGACAATGGAGTAGACGGCACTGCCTATCAGGGTCTGACAACCGATATCTGGTTCGACAAGAACAACCAGCTTCACTTTACGGCGAGCATTAACAATGACAACTCCTATAATGCGAGTTTACCCAGTAGTGCCACCCATGTCGTTTACGCTTACTCTGATGATGGGGGTGAGACGTGGAGGAAGGCTGACGGAAGCCAAATCTCCTCACTCCCCTTGCGCGTTTCAACCGCCAATATTGCCCACCAACGGCATTGGTTCGCCAATGAGACCGGCGTCGGAGTGACAGAAGCAGGCTCCCCAATCGTCTCATGGCGTAACATTGACAAAGGCGATAAGAACAAACAATCCCAGTGGAGAATTTTCAATGGCGAGTGGTTACCCATAGTGGATATGCCGATGACCTGCCGAGGAGCGAAAGCAGTAGTGGACAAGTGGGATGTAATCACTACCTTTTGCGGTGATGACATCAGACGTATGATTGGGTACGACCAAGAGCCAAAAGAGTATACAGTACCCGCGTCTCTACACTCAGTTGACCGTCGATGGCTACGTCAGACGGGTCAACTGAGGTTCGTAGCTGACATCTCTGACAATTTTGCTATTGTGAATTTAAACATTACACCCCCCCAACAACTGAAACTATCAGAATTAGAGGTTAATAAGTTTCCGTGATAGTTTAAACTTGTGGTGGGGGTTTGGGGGAGGCTAAAAATCTCCCACTCTAACGCTCTATTGTCACTCTGGGAAAAGAACTATCAAAGCTGATTGCTGAAAGCTATGGCTGCCAAGCATTTGGGCGATCAGAAACGGATAGAAACTCATGCCTGAGGGGGAAACTGTAAAACTCCCTCAGAGTAAGGTTTTCAGGCTTCGCTATTCCGAAAGTGACACAAGAGCGCTGATCTCTGACTGAGCGTCGGGAGACTAAGGACTTAGGACTACCCTAGATCTATTGGGAGACTGGTGTAATTCACGCAAGTATCCAGGGGACTCATGTTCGTTAGCATCAGAATCTATCATCCCCACCAATATAGCGTTTACATTTGGGATGTAAAACTAAGACGTTCGACTTTTACGCTCTGGTATGAGCTGTAATCCCTGACAGATCAGCATTCCAAGTCAGATTTTCTAACCTGAAAAACTCTGAGGCATTTTTATGTCTCATGTAAAAATGCTATACTCCGTTTCACGGATATCATCGGCAACAAAATGCGCTTGCCCAAGAAGCCAAAAAACAATTTTATAGACTCACGACAGTTCTCTATCAGGTATTGCCAACTACCATTTTGCTTATGAATAAGTCTAAAGATTTTCAGGAAAAAAGTTATCAAAGCCATGAGACTCATTTTAATGACTATGCCTCAGGCAGTTCTAAATCTAACCATGCCAAAAGTTGGTTGAGAGATGACACCGTTGATGCATGGCGTCACCAGAGAATGAGGCTGCATTTGATGCCTTTAATTAATGAGTTTCCTCAATCGAGTTGGCTTACAGTTGGAGATGGCAGGTATGGTACAGATGCACATTTTTTAAAAAAAAATGGTATAAAAGCTCTAGCGACAGATATCAGTGATGTTCTGCTAAAAGAAGGAAAAGAGCTTGGGTTTATTGATGATTTTTCTAAAGAAAATGCTGAAAAACTTTCTTTTGAAGACAATCAGTTTGACTTTGTTTATTGCAAAGAAGCCTATCATCATTTTCCCAGACCCATGATTGCCTTGTATGAGATGATTCGTGTAGCTAAAAAAGGGGTTATTTTGACTGAACCCAAGGATGCTACTATTGGGGGAAGTTTGATTTATATTTTTTTACGTAACTTGAAAGATTTAGTGTCCGGTATTCTGGGTAAGGACATTTCTCGACATAGCTTTGAAGAGAGTGGAAACTACGTGTATAGCATATCAGAACGAGAAATTCAAAAAGCGGCTTTAGGGATTAATCTGGGATTTTTAGCATTTAAAGTATTGCATGATTCTTACCAAAAAGGCGTTGAATATGAAAAGGCAGTCAGTGATAATCAAGTATTTAAAAAAGTCAAGCGGAAAATAGCTCTATCTGATTTACGTTCTTATCTTGGTCTGAGCAATGGTGGACTATTAACAGCTATGATTTTTAAAACTCCACCTAGTCAAAAATTGCAGAGTAATCTGAAAACAGCAGGATTTAAAGTCGTTGAGCTTCCTAAAAACCCCTATTTATAAATGTTCCTTCTCCGACCAGGATCGACTACCTGAAGGCAAACAAAGAGGGAGCATCCCGTTTTGGACAAAGCATTATCTCAACTAACGCAATTGCAAAGGTTTCAGTCCCATTCAAAGAGGCAACGTGCCAAATTGGGATGCTCCCAACAAAGAGCGATCGTGTGACTCGCCCCAAAATGGTCTGACTGTGGTTGGGCGCTGAATGTGGCATAAACAGAGAGTATGCTACGGAATTGATATTATCTGTCAATAGCTCTCCATCTTGGAGGAGATCACAACTCCTGAAAGCTTGATTGGTAATGGTTTATGCTTGCTTATTACCCAGTCATATCCGGAGGGGAGTTATCTTCATGATGTGATGATTTGGTGATCCAGAAGCTTTGGTCAAATTATTGTGAAGCTTGTGTGAAGATACGCAATGCTTTTGATAAAGATTCTATGAAGAATCTATTTTGGGGTAGACAGTTGTTTATTAAATTCAGTATTTTTACTACAGACAGAAAAAATATGCACAGGGTTTAGTCCAACTCGGAGATATTTAACAAGTCCCTCGACTTGAGACATGATTTAAGACAACTCTGTGACACTGTTTAATGCACATCATTGTTCATGGGTTATGAGGAGTAACCCAAACTTTATGATGCACTAATACCGTGAAACCCTGTGTAAAATTTCCTGACCTAGAGTTCACGTTAAATTTCATGTCCTAGGCAAGGAAAAGATTTAAGTTGGCAAAAAACGGGTGCATGCTATAGAAATTATGACTACTATTGCGGTTACAAGCGCTGCTGACAGTGGGGCGGGTTCTCTGAGAGCTGCGATCTCACAAGCCCAAGCAGGGGATACGATTCAATTTGACTCCAGTCTGGCGAACAAAATGATTACCCTCACCACAGGTTCGCTAGAGGTTGATGAACATCTAACCATTGATGGGGAAAACGCTCCAGGTTTAACGATTAGTGGGAATAATCAATATCGGGTTATTGATGTTGTAAATGACTCAGACTTTACGCTGAAAAATCTGATTATTGCCAATGGCAAAACTCAGAATGTTGGGAAAGACGGTGCTGGAGCAGGACTTCGCACCGCCAGTCGCAGTACACTTACCGTAGTCAATAGTGTATTTGAAAACAACCACGCGAACGGTGAAGGTGGTGGTGCAATTTTTGCTGGTTTTCGCGGTATTAGTACTATAGTTAATTCAAAATTTACAGGTAATAGTACTTCAGCAAATAACCAATCGGGTAAAAGTGAGCGGGGTGGCGGTGCAATTTCCGTTGGGGGTTCAGGCGTTCTCACTGTCATTGATAGTGAATTTAATAACAACACAGGAAGGAACGGTGGAGCGATCAATATCCTCTGGACTAATCTAAAAGTAGAAAACTCCACCTTTACTGAAAATAGTTCAATAGATGCTGGGGGGGCAATCTTCACGGATGGAGCCTCAGAAAAGATCAACGATGAGGTGCCGATTGGTGGTAAGATTGAGATTTTAAATAGTCGCTTTGAGAAAAATAAAGGTGTTGGACAAGGGGGATCACTATTTCTATATGTTTATGGCTCTGACGAAGTAATTGTTGAGAATAGCACAATTATTAACAATCAGGTTGTAGAAAATGCCAAAGGAGATAGTCTCGGTGGAGGGCTACGCCATGGTAATGGCAAGTTGACAATTCGCCATACCACCTTTGCCTATAATCAGTCAGACAGTCAAGGTGGTGCTTTATGGATTGGAGAAGTTTCACCTGTTACGATTGACAACAGTATTTTCTACGGGAATCGAGCTGAAAAAACAGATGGTCAGGGGGGTTTAGGTGGTGCAATTACTTTTGGTAATGGCTCGAATCCCACTAACATAACAAATACAACCGTTGCGAATAATTATGCTGGCTTTATGGGGGGAGCATTCTGGGGAGGTGGAGACAATGTGACGCTCAAAAACACCCTAGCTGCTGATAACTTGGCTAATAATGGAGGTAAGGATTGGAATATTAACCATCATACAGGTACGGTATTTAGTGATGGCGGTGGCAATTTTCAATCAAACGATCCTAATCCTGAGGACAGAAAGATCACAGAAAATGCAGTTCTGCTCGACCCTGATTTAGAACCCTTTACCGACAATGAGGGTGCGGTGCAAACAGCTCCCAGAGCTCGCCATCCAGAGGTGACAGGGGGATCGGTTCTCAGTGTTTCTCGAAGCACTTTTCCGAATGCACCTAGCGACTTGATGGTTACAGCGATTTCAGCCACCCAAACGGAACTGACGTGGACGGATAATAGTGATGACGAGACAGGATTTAAGATAGAGCGATCGCGCGACCAACAGAATTGGACGGTAGTAGCGACTACGGCGGCTGATGCTACCCGTTACCGGGATACTGACTTAACGTCGAACACGCCATATTACTATCGCCTGAGGGCAATCAACGACATTGGTGATTCCTCTGCTATTTCCGCCCAGGTAACCACGGATAGTATAACGCCCCCTGTACCCAGCCCTTCACTTATCCAGGAACCCGCGCTGAGTCGTACATCTGAGGATGTTTTCCTGGTTGAAGGGGACTCGGATGAGGTTCAACTTCAATTTGATTTAACCGCAACTGACACGGATTCGGTAAATGAAATTGGGATTTTTTGGGTGGATGATCAGTCCGGTAGTATTAACGGTATCGCTCCGGGTGAAGTCGGGTATCTGGAAGCCGCCCTCAACCAATCCCAAGTTATTTTCTCAGTACTTCCTGGTAATCCGTTTCCCGATTTAAGCGTTACTCGTCAATTTGGGGTAAATGGGGGTCAGGAATTTGGGTTTTACCTGGTCACAAATAGTACCACGGATACAGTAAGGGCTGAGTTAGCGGCGGGAGGTACTCCAGATAATGTATTGTTTGGCTTGACCTCTGCTAATGGGGATCAGTTTGACCCTGTACAGGTATCCGAACTGGGTGATAACCACTATAACTTGGCGTGGGAAGATGGGGAAGATGGAGACTTTAAGGACTTAGTGTTCACGGTTCAACTCACACAGACTCAGCCAGTAGTCGGAACTCAGTTACAAGGAGGACAAGAAGGAGAAATCATTGATTTGCGGGATCAGGTAACGGGTATGATTCCGGCTGTGTTTGGTGTCAATAGTGACGCGGACTATGATAATAGCTTTGGATTTTATGTCATTGATGACTTGGATGGTCGGATTGGGGATCTGCTACCTGGTGACCCCGGTTATGCCGAGGCGGCGGTTAGTCAGCGGTTGGACACCGAGGCTGGACTCCCGGCTGGGATGTTAGTTGCTCCCTTTATTATCGCTGATGGCACAGCCGAGGAATTTTTGGCAGAGAATCCCCATAATCAGAGTGGTCAAGAGGTGATGGCTTATTTTACCTTTATGGTGGCTAACCCGGATGGGAAAGATCATGTCCGCCTGCTAGGGGATAATACCTTTGGGTTTGAGGATCAGTGGGCTGGAGGCGATAATGACTTTAATGATATGGTTGTTGAGGTAAATTTTGTTTAAACTTACCGACAGATATAGCATTACCAAGACAGGTTAGGACATTTTCTACTGTTCCCTGTTACCCGTTCCCTGTTGGGATTAACTGATGTCCTAACGTATCCTCATAGTGCTATATTCTGAACAATTTAGTTGAACATGTTTGGTTTTTTGGTATCCAGTCTAGAACTGCCTGCGTGGTTCAGCGCTAACCGAGTTGTCATTAAGACATAAAAAATCCAATGTGTAGTTATTCGACTAATATAAACCTCTGTAACTGCTATAATTATTATCCAGGTAAAAATTAGTAATGAAAGCTCTGATTCCGGCGCTTTATTGCGAGTCAAATGCAAAATTCCATAATAAATATTTACAATAAATGAATGTACAAATAAGGCTAATCCTATCCAACCGACTTCTAATCTAATTTCCCAAAAACCATTGTGACTATGGCCAACCATGTGATCATTTACTCTGACTAAGTAAGCTGGGTTATCAATACCTCGCCAAGGTTGCCAAAAGCCATCATAGCCATAGCCAAACCAAGGTCGTTTATTGACTTTTGCTACACTTTCCCATATGTAAGTTCGTCCCGTAAACGTCATATCTTTACCTAGTTTTTCTACAATAATATATTCTGCATTTGTCGTTATCAAAATCACAAAAGAAATACCGACAGCTAGAAATAATGCCATAGAGGAAAATGCTAAGCGCGGCGGTAACTTTCTAATAAAACGGAGAAATATTAACAAAGCAATTAAAACAATTAATACAACCTTAGCCATCCCTCCATGGGACTGCTGAACCAAAAAAACACCTAATGCTGCCAAGCTAAGAAATAGCAGCCTATACTTAGGAACACGAACGGATTGGAGATACAACACCACTGCTGCTAAAGCCATTGTCCCACCAAAAAAGTTTTTGTGGCTATAAATTCCAGTCCAATCAGTGCTACTTGTCCCAAAGAAGAGACTAAGGAGAACATTAACGCTATGATACCACACTAACAAAATAAAAATTTCTTTCATTGTATATTCTTGACCCACATAAATAAATACTAGGGTTACGGCAATGAAAACAAGGGTAGCTTTCAGTGTATGCATTGGCGTTTCTGAAGTTAAAGAAACAACAAGCATTAAGATTAAGTAAAAACCAAAAGAAGGTACTTGAAGCAACACAATCAATAAACTATTTACAAAATATTTTATTCTGACATGGATTCGGGAATAAATTAATAAAAAAAAACAAATAAAAGCTAATATTTATCAATAAATAGGGAAGAGTTAATTCAGGAGTATAAAGCTGTGATGGATGGAATCGAGTCGTAAAAGCAATATAAGAAATGTTCATGCCACTGATAATTAAAACAGATAAAACGATAAAAAACTTTTCAACTGTTTGCGCCCATTGACTATTGTTACTAATAAGCTGGAAACTTATGACAAAATAGACAAAAATCACTGAGAGAAACAGTGTGAGAACTAAAGGATGTAAAATTAGCTCTTTCATATGATTTGATTCAGCGTCAACGAAAAGTCATATAGCAACCCTAAATTGAGTTGTGACAAGTGAGCGGATTGAAAGCCAGGTATAGCAAGGCTCACATTTCGGAAAATTACCACAACCTATTTAGGAATCTTATAGCAAGTAGGGATTTTCCCACAACCCTCTGATAACGAGATAAGATTAAACCTATATAGTTTAGGAAGTTAAGTGGTGTATGCTCTGGGTATATCGACAACTGACGCAGTCAGTCATAACAGGTCTAACCCTCTCAACCTCAGTTACTCTGACCTTCTCCTTTCCTAGTATTGCTCAGCTCCCAAATTTTGAAGACATGCCGCTTCCTCAACCGCCAGCCAAGTCGCTACCCTCTCAGGAGGCGTACACCTTAGGCGGCGGCGATACCATTCGCATCGATATCCTTGAAGTTCCTCAGTTTAGTGGAGAATACCAGATTCCACCCGATGGGGTGCTAACTTTACCTCTAATTGGTAGTCTATCAGTAGAAGGATTAACCTTAGAGCAAGCTAGACAAACTATCTCCAATCAGTACAGTCGTTTT
This sequence comes from Coleofasciculus chthonoplastes PCC 7420, assembly GCF_000155555.1. Lineage (GTDB taxonomy): Bacteria > Cyanobacteriota > Cyanobacteriia > Cyanobacteriales > Coleofasciculaceae > Coleofasciculus > Coleofasciculus chthonoplastes_A. The sequence continues at coordinate 19,801 of NZ_DS989852.1, read as the reverse complement.
CTTAAACAACCCCTCGTTACGGTTATTCTTCTAACACCACGTCCCATTAGTATTTCAGTTTCTGGAGAAGTCAACAGCCCGGGTCACTACCCCTTAGTGCAGATAGGAGAAGCAGGAATTGCTAGGGGACCACTACAGCCCACGGTAACCCGGGCGTTGGCAGAAGCTGGAGGCATTACTCTATCTGCTGATATTCGTCGAGTGCAGATCCGGCGTCGCCAAAACCAAGGTTCCGAACAAGTGTTTACGGTCAATCTCTGGGAACTGATGCAGACAGGCAATCTGAATCAAGCCTTGGTAGTCCGAGACGGAGACACGATTTTTGTCCCCACCGCTACTCAAACCACTCTCCAAGAAATGCGACAAATCGCCGCCACTGCTTTTGCGCCGGCACCGGATGTCCCCCGTACTGTTGCCGTCGTTGGTGAAGTTACTCGTCCTGGAACCTATACCGTTGTCGGTGAAAACCCAGAGCGTTCTCAAGAAACCCTAGGCTTTCCCACCGTTACCCTAGCCCTCAAACAGGCTGGCGGGATTAAACCCATGGCAGATATTCGCCAAATTCAGATCCGCCGCGTTACCAAAGCAGGTACAGAACAAGTTATCCCCGTGGATTTGTGGCAACTTTTGCAAGTCGGCGATTTCACTCAAGACGCGGTTATCCAAGAGGGAGATACGATTATTGTCCCCACAGCGACCGAAGTCAATCCTACAGAGTTAACTGAATTGGCAAGGGCTAACTTTGCCCCCGATACAATTCAAGTGAGTGTAGTCGGAGAAGTAGTAGAACCTGGAATCGTGCAAGTTCCCCCTAATACCCCTTTAAATCAGGGGATTCTCGCTGCTGGTGGGTTTAACCACAGCCGAGCGCGGAGTAGTTCAGTAGAGTTGATTCGTCTGAATCCCGATGGCACCGTTGCCAAACGCACAGTACCAATTGATTTTGCCCAAGGCATCAATGAACAAAGCAACCCCGTTCTCCAGAATAATGACATTATTATCGTTGGTCGCTCTGGTATCGCCAAGTTTGCGGATACATTCGGAACAGCATTAGCACCCTCCACTCGGATTTTTGATGTCTTGAGAATTGTTGATTTCTTTGGCATCTGGAGTTCTGACTAGAGTAATTTAGGATTGTCGGTATATAAAATAAATAAGTATCCATTTCTTGTATGTGATCAAAATTTTTTTAGAACAGATAGCATAAGCTTTTTAAGGTTATAACATCCAATATATATTTTGTAGGTGATGTCGATGGATACTCAACACAATCTACCAGTATTTAGTAACAAAACGAATGACAAACTTCTTGGGTCTTGGTCTGAAGCCTACCCCAGCGAATCGAACGAGAATAGTGGGCAGACGGTAGATTTAGCCTGGGTTTTTGCCGTTTTTCGTCGCAGAGCCTTAGTGATGGGATCTGTGGCATTCATCTTGATCATAGTCTCTGGTTTTTGGCTTGTTTGGAAGAAACGTCAGGTTATTCCAGTATATCAAGGTTCATTTAAACTCTTAGTCGAACCCCTCTCCGCTGAAGGTCAGTTCCGGGATCAATTTTTATTGTCTCAAAATAAAGGGGTAGACATCCAAAGAATCCAGGTAGAAAAGACAACGTTGGATTACGAAAGCCAGATTCGGGTTTTGAAAAGTCCACAAATCCTTATGCCAGTGGTTGAGCAAATCCAATTTCGGTATCCAAATATTGATTATAATTCTCTCCAAGGAGGAGTTTCTATTTCTCGCCTAACTTATGAAAAAGATGCCAAACAAGAAGGTACAAAAATTTTAGAAATTCGCTACCAACACAAAAATACTAAACAAATAGAATTTGTATTATACTCACTTAGCAAAGCTTATCTTCAGTACAGCTTAAAAGAACGCCAAAAAAGTATTCAGCAAGGTCTAGAATTTATTGAATCGCAACTTCCTAATCTTCAACAGCAAGTTGATACCATCCAAAGTAAACTACAAAACCTGCGTCAGCAGTACAATCTGCTCAATCCTAGTATCGCAGACGAAGCTCTAACCGGACAGGCTATATTTCTTCGTCGAGAGCGATTAGAGACAGAAGCGGAACTGGCGAAGACCTACTCCCTCTATAAAACGTTGCAAAAACAGTTCAGTGAAGCCGACGCAACCGCCATTTTGTCTCAGGAATCCGAAGCTTACAGTGCGCTAATCAGAGAACTCCATACGGTAGAAGCTGAGATTACTTCTCAATCTCCCCTATTTCGCACAGATAGCCCACCTATGAAGATATGGCGTGAGCGGCAGCAAAACTTGCAGCAATTGTTGCAGCAAGAATCTCAAGATATTCTCGAAAATCTAGTCGGTGAAATTGAAGGAATTGAAAAACACTACCAAACTATTCTCCAAACGGAAAACCAGGTGACTCAACAACTACGACAGTTACCTTTGGTTGCCCGCCAGATAACGGATTTAGAGCGAAAGTTAGCGGTAGCTACGGATAACTTAAATGATTTTATCAAGAAACGAGAAGCGCTGCGATTAGATGGGGCTCAGCAAGAACTCCATTGGCAACTGATTTATCCCCCCTATGTGTGGCGTAATGCAGCAGGTGATTTGGTTCCTGTAGAAGTGACATCAGTCAAGCGACCATTTGCCATAGCTGTGGTGTTAAGTGTTCTGTTGGGCATCGGGGTGGGTTTTTTGATAGAAATTCTTCATACTGTTTTCCATACCCCTGAAGAAATCCAACGTGCCACGCAACTTCCTATCCTCGGCGTGATTCCCTTGACCAAAAAACTGACCCAACTCCGCCAGAAATCACCACAACTGGCACAGGTGTCACAGGTGGCTAATGGAATTCAAACCTCGAAGCCGCGCCGTTGGTTGAACAATGGAGAGAAAACTGACCCCGAAAGTATGTCTCCCTTCATAGAAGCTTTTCGCTTTGTCTATACCAATATCTGTTTACTCAGTTCTAAGCAGCCGATTCACTCCTTAGCCATTTGTTCACCGATATCGGGTGATGGCAAAACAACTGTGGCGCTGTACCTGGCGAAAGCTGCCGCTACAATTGGTAAGCGCGTCTTACTCATTGATACCAATTTACGTTCTCCTCAGCTTCACATTCGTCTAGAGTTGTCCAATGAGCGAGGACTCAGTGAAATCATTGCTGCTGACTCAACTATCCAGGAGGCTATCCAAAAATCCCCCTTAGATGAGAACTGCTTTGTTTTGACAGCAGGTCAGAGTTTATCAGACCCGATCAAGTTAATTTCTTCTGATAAGATGCAGTATCTCATGGAGCAATTTTCATCCCAGTTTGACTTCGTTATCTATGATACTCCACCCCTTTTGGGTCTAGGAGATTCTAACTTGGTGGCGGCTCAGGTAGATGGAACAATACTTGTGGTGGGGATGGAGAAAACTGACCGTTCCCTGATGATGAAAGCCTTAGATCGATTAAAGATTGCCAGAACCTACGTTTTAGGGTTCGTTGCCAATGGAATGAAAGATGAGTTCATGAATTATTGATTATATTCCACTTTATTTTGGAGTTCCCCCGATTCAGATGTACTATACTATGCCCAGGCTCAGGCTCTGATTCCATAATAGTTTCTTTAGCGCTTATCCCCTCAAAAATTCTACCCAATTGTACCCCTATAATAATTGTAAGAATAGCGCGAGCGCAAAGATCTTGTAATTAGACAAGAGCAACGTCCCGTGTCAGCAAGGTAGGTGGGTCAGATTACTATGAAGCTTTTGTGAAGATACTGAAAGCTTTTTATAAAGATTCTATGAAGAATCTATTTTGGGGTAGACAGTTGTTGATTAAATTCAGTATATAATGCATTAATACAGTGATAACCTTGTGTAGAATCTCCCTAGGCTTCACGTTGAGTTTCATAAGCAAAGGAGAGATTCAATCGGGCAAAAAACGGGTGCATACTATAGAAATTTATGATTACTATTACAGTTACAAGCGCTGCTGACAGAGGATCGGGTTCACTAAGAGCTGCGATCGGCCAAGCTCAATCAGGAGATACAATTCAATTTGATCCAAGTCTTGCGAATAAGACGATTAAACTGACCAGTGGTCAACTTGAAATCGATAAAGACCTAATCATTGATGGGGCTAATGCTCCAGGTTTAACCATTAGTGGCAATAATACCTCCCGTGTTTTTTATTCATCGAGTAATTCTGTCGATATCACTTTCCGGAATCTAATCATCGCCGATGGCAAAACCAATGGAAAAGGTGCAGACGGTGCCGGTGCAGGGATTTGGACAGGAAATGAAACCCGACTAACAGTCGAAAACAGCACATTTAAAAATAACTACGCCACAGGCTTTGGAGGAGGTGCGATTTTTGGAGGTTGGAAAGGTACGAATGTGATCAAAAATAGTACATTTGTGGGAAATAGCTCATCAGATAATGATGGCGATTTGCGTAGTGGCGGTGCGATTACTATCAATAGCGAAAGCTTCCTCTCTGTTGTAGACAGTAATTTTACTGATAATGAGGGAATTTATGGCGGAGCAGTGAGTATAACATCAGGGAGCCTGAATGTAAAAGACTCAATTTTCAGTGAAAATAGGGCATTTAAAGGCGGTGCTATTAGCAATATTGCAAATAGTCTGACCATAGAAAATTCGACGTTTACTCGTAACAACTCAACAAATTACGCGGGTGCAATTTACACAGACGGGGCTTCAGCCAATGATGATGGGAAAACCGCTGACAAAATTCAAATTCGCAACAGTCGTATTGAGAACAATACAGGAATTGGACAAGGAGGAGCACTTTTCCTCTATGTTTATGGAAAAGACCAAATCATCATTGAAAATAGCACAATCATCAATAATCAAGTCATTGGAGATGATCAAGGTATCGCTTTGGGTGGGGGACTCCGCCTGGGTAATGGTGAAGCAATTATCCGGAACACCACGTTGGCGAATAATCTCGCACAGGAACGAGGTGGTGGCTTGTATGTAGGAGCACGTACAACCGTCACCATTGACAACAGTACTTTTTATGGAAACAGGGCGGAGTCATCCGATGGTACAGACGGTGCGGGGGGAGCAATAGCGTTACACAACCGCGACTATTCTGCTCAAATTACCCAAACTACAATTGCCAATAATTATGCTGGTTCCAGAAGTGGTGGATTGTTTGTAGACGAGTCAAATGTCACACTAAAAAACACCCTCTTTACCGATAACTTTGCCTTCCGTGGCGGCGATGATAAGAACGTTGATCACCACACGAACACTGTACTCAAGGATGGGGGAGGAAATTTCCAATCACTAGATCCCAATCCGGATGATACGAAGATTACAGATGGGGTAACACTTCTTGACCCGAAACTGGGAGCGTTTACCGATAATGGGGGGGCTGTGCAAATACCTCCTCTACCTGGGAAGCCCCAAGTCACAGGGGGAGCTTTGCCCAGCCGTAGCAGTTATCGAGAAACGCCACCAGCTAATCCGAGTGATTTGATTGTTACAGCGATTTCAGCCACGAAAACTGAACTGACGTGGACGGATAATAGTGATGACGAGACAGGATTTAAGATAGAGCGATCGCGCGACCAACAGAATTGGACGGTATTAACCACCACGGCGGCTAATGCTACCCGTTACCGGGATACCGACTTAACGCCGGACACGTCGTACTACTATCGCCTGAGGGCAATCAACGACATTGGTGATTCCTCTGCTATTTCCGCCCAGGTAACCACGGATAGTATAACGCCCCCTGTACCCAGCCCTTCACTTATCCAGGAACCCGCGCTGAGTCGTACATCTGAGGATGTTTTCCTGGTTGAAGGGGACTCGGATGAGGTTCAACTTCAATTTGATTTAACCGCAACTGACACGGATTCGGTAAATGAAATTGGGATTTTTTGGGTGGATGATCAGTCCGGTAGTATTAACGGTATCGCTCCGGGTGAAGTCGGGTATCTGGAAGCCGCCCTCAACCAATCCCAAGTTATTTTCTCAGTACTTCCTGGTAATCCGTTTCCCGATTTAAGCGTTACTCGTCAATTTGGGGTAAATGGGGGTCAGGAATTTGGGTTTTACCTGGTCACAAATAGTACCACGGATACAGTAAGGGCTGAGTTAGCGGCGGGAGGTACTCCAGATAATGTATTGTTTGGCTTGACCTCTGCTAATGGGGATCAGTTTGACCCTGTACAGGTATCCGAACTGGGTGATAACCACTATAACTTGGCGTGGGAAGATGGGGAAGATGGAGACTTTAAGGACTTAGTGTTCACGGTTCAACTCACACAGACTCAGCCAGTAGTCGGAACTCAGTTACAAGGAGGACAAGAAGGAGAAATCATTGATTTGCGGGATCAGGTAACGGGTATGATTCCGGCTGTGTTTGGTGTCAATAGTGACGCGGACTATGATAATAGCTTTGGATTTTATGTCATTGATGACTTGGATGGTCGGATTGGGGATCTGCTACCTGGTGACCCCGGTTATGCCGAAGCGGCGGTTAGTCAGCGGTTGGACACCGAGGCTGGACTCCCGGCGGGAACGTTACTAGCCCCGTTTATCATCGCCGATGGCACAGCCGAGGAATTTTTGGCAGAGAATCCCCATAATCAGAGTGGTCAAGAGGTGATGGCTTATTTTACCTTTATGGTGGCTAACCCCGATGGGAAAGATCATGTCCGCCTGCTAGGGGATAATACCTTTGGGTTTGAGGATCAGTGGGCTGGAGGCGATAATGACTTTAATGATATGGTCGTTGAGGTAAATTTTGTTTAACAACTACCGATTCTTGATTACCGTCTCATAAATCCCCATAAGTTGTTGGTAATTTTTATCCGCTGTATATTTAGCCTCGAACTCAGTCCTAGCTTCTTGGCGCATCTGAGTGAGTTCTGCTGGGTGGGATAAAGCCCACTCCACTTGTGCAGTCAGGTCTTCCCAGTCACTAGGGCGGAATTTGAGACCCGTGCGACTATGCTCAACCAATTCAGCAATAGCTCCGATGTTAGCAGCAATCACTGGAGTTCCCTTGGCAAAGGCTTCGATAGCAACCCGCCCGAAGGTTTCGTACCAGCTTGAGGGAAATACCAAGAAAAGGGCTTCTCCCAGCAAGTTATAGACCTGTGATAAAGGCTGACGTCCTAGCCACTCTACTCCGGGTAGGCGTGTAGATGCCTCAGCAATTTGATTGGCTAGGGGTCCATCTCCGACAATTTTCAGCGGAATCTGGTGACCAAGCTTCTCCCAAGCTTGAAGTAGCGTATCCAGCCCCTTCTCAGGGGAGAGGCGTCCCACGAAGAGGGCATAGTTACCGCCTCCCTCTCCCCAACCCGGGTCAGGATGGACAAAGTTAGGCTTAACCACAATCTTTTCGGCAGGTAATCCCCCTTGGATAAACTTCTGGCGGGCAAATTCAGTCAAAGCGATGTAAACATCGACCTGATTCGTCCAAGTTCCTAGGGCACGGTGAACCGTAATCATGGCAGTAACGGTGGCTGTGGCTGCCCGACTTTCTCGGTAGCAGGCGTGGATAACCCCAGGCAGAGGGATAAACTGTTCTAAACAGTCTTCACAGACGTGACCTTGTCGGAAAAATTGAGCATTGGGACAGAGCAGGCGATAATTTCGTAAGGTCTGAACCACAGGAATCCCCTTAGCTTGAGCTGCGTAATAAACAGAGGGAGAAATCAGGGGAAAGAAATTCTGGACGTGAACGAGATCGTAGGTTTGTTCTGTAAACCGAGATTTGAGAATTTGGTAGGTTTCTCTCGACCAGACTGTCTGAGAAGCGAGATCTATTTTGCCTAGAGTGGGTATCCGGTCGTTATGCTCTTCGTATACGTCAACCTGATGCCCTTTATCTTGTAAGAGGCGTACTTCTGCTTTCTGGGATTCGTCCTCGCCGCCGCGAATTTGATAGTGGTTATGTACGCTGAGGATACGCATTCGATTCGCCTCCGTGTTCTGACTGAGCGAGAATTTCTTCGTAGAGTTGGTTATAAAATTGACCCTTTGCCTGCCAATTGAAGACTTCGCTCCCTCTTTTTTGTGCGGCTTGTCCGAGGCGAACTCGTAGCTTGGGATCACGCACTAAACGAGTCATAGACTTAGCCATATCCTGTACAACCTGATCCAGATTGTGGGCGGGAACTTTACAACCCGTCTCGTCGGTGACTAAGATGGCGGGTCCTCCCAAGTCTAGGCAGATAACTGGACGACCTGCAACCATTGCCTCTAAGCAGCTTGTTCCGCCAGAATCGTGTAAGCTGGGGTGAACCAGCACATGACATTCTCCCAGCTTACGTAAGGTTTCATCTCGTGGCAGTTTGCCCCAAAACTTGACCTGGGACGCAATTCCCAACTCCTCAACTAGCTTTTGTAGTCGCTTTCGCTCAATGCCGTCCCCAACAATCCAATACTCAGCTTCATCAAGTTTAGCCACAGCAAATGCTTGTAGACCTAAGTGAAATCCTTTCCAGTGAAGCAGACGACCAATGCTAATAAATCGAACTGGATGGCTTTCAAGGGGTTGGTATTCAGCGAGGCGATTGATTTCCGCCTGAGGCAAAGCCGTGTGCAGGAAGATACGAACATCCTCTCTTCCCAACTGGTACAGTCGTTGCGCTGTATCTTCTGTTGGAGCTAAGACAACAGCACTTCGCTGGAGGGCAAGGTGGACAAAGGGATTACGCTCCCCCAACCATCGACCCAGAGTCCGCAGGAATTCGTAAACCTTGTCCCCAACGCTAAAATCATTCCAGAAGGTTTGGGGTGCAGATTCTCCTCCACCAATTGGGCCCCAGACAAAGGGAATGGGGAGTAGGGGAAGGAAAGTGGGAAGCCAGTAACTGGCATAGGAAATATGGTGGACTAGATCAAAATCCACCTCGCGGTGGAGTCGGCGAGTTACAAAGTAAGCTCTAATTTGCCAGAGTAAGTAGTGGAGATAGATGCCGACTCCCTTACGCCAAATCCAATCCCCAAACCAGCCGTAGTAGATAACCTGAAGATTGGGTATTGGATTATGGCTTATTTCAGCTTCGATACCAGGACGCCGCCCCGACCAAGTGAGTACCCAAACCTGATGGTATTTTGCCATTTCTCGCGCCATATTCCAGCCTTTTCCAGGTTCAGAACCGACACCCGGTTCACAAGCATAGGCGGATATAAGAATTTTCACGGGTTGCTCCACTCCCATAAAAGAAGACGATAAGAGTTCTCAATGGTCTAAGACAAAAGCGGTAACTTCTGCTAGGAAGTTAGCAGCAGCTTCGGGATTATGGGGGGCAATGAGTTGTTTTGATTTTTGACCCATTGTGGGGATCAATTCTGGATGATCAATAAAACGGCGCATTAGTGCAGCTAGTTCGTCAGGATTATAGGGATCGAAAATATAACCATTCTCCCCAACCTCAACCAGTTCCTTTGCCCCCGCCCACTGAGAACAAAGAACAGGTTTACCACAAGCCATCGCCTCAAGCAAGACCATTCCCCAAATATCTTCTAAGGTGGGAAAGACAAACACATCGGTTTTCTCAAAGTAAGCGCCCAATTGACTATAGTCAACCCATCCTGCCCAATGAATCTGTTGTTCCAGATGATTCTGTTTAATAAAATCTTTAAGTTCTTCTCGTTGGCTTCCCTCACCGGCAACAAGTAAAGTATAGTTTTGGTTCCCCTGTTGCTGAAGCTGATTGCAGGCTTTCAGGAGGAAATGAAGTCCTTTCCTGTATTCGACTACTCCAATGAACAAAAAGACAGGATGTTGTAACTCAGGAATAGATAAGTTCGCCTTTTCTTGCTGTTCTAATAACGCTGTGGGAGTCGGGACACCATAGGGACGAGCAAAAACATGATTTTCATTGGCTTCGAGAATCTGAGTCAGATAAGCTTTCCCGGCTTGAGAGTTTGTAATCAAAGCGTCTGCTAAACGCACCATCATCCGTCGATAGAAAATATGAACCTTTGAATCCCGACGGTCTACGTTTAATGAACTCCCATTGTAAACAATCACCACTCGCCACCTAGCCAAAGGTTTGAACAAAATCGCCAATAGAGTCCAAGCGGAGAAGGACAAAGCGAAGATTACATGAGGTTTAAATCCTAGGAGATGACCAATAATCTTGGGCGATACATAGTAAGACCCTCTGGAGTATCCCCCCTCAGGTAAATTGGTTTCGACAAACTTGGTTTTGCCAACAACTTTAACTGTAAAGGTTTCTTCAAAGCCAGAGACATACCCGGGCCAATTGCCAGTGTAAATAATTGTGTTTTTAAACCGTTTCGTGAATTCACTCAAAACGGGATGCCAGTAAAATCCTCGTTTTAACCCAGGGAAAAGCCAAGCTATACGACTATCAGCGATACTATTCACGGTAAAATGCCTCTGACTAAAATACAATAATCATTTACACTTTTCACGGATTCGAGTGAAACAAGACTTTTACGGTTTACTGCTTTGATGTTTACTCAAAACTAATTTCCCAATTACTCTTCGATAGGGGAGTAACCAATAAATTAGCCAAAGTAGACCGCCATGGCGTTGAGTAAACACCTTCCATTCTCTCGGAGAGATGAGTGTCGCCCCTTCAAGTCGCACTCCTTTGGGCTGATTCATTTTCCCCAATGACTGACTCAACGAGTGATCTGAATTTGAACCTCCACTAGACAACGAGTTACGGGGACAGATACCGACATAGTCCGGTGCTATCCAAACAGTACATCCTTTGCTCTTGGCGCGTAAACCATAGTCATAATCAGCAGCATAATGGCGAAGGACTGGGTCGAGGTTACCCACTAATTGAACCACACATTGGGGTATAAGTACACAGTTTCCGTTCATGCTATCGCAACGCTGGACGGTTTCCGTTGGTGGCACTTTGCGAAAATGAAACGGATGCCACCAGTTTCTCTGAATTACACCGCCGTAGGTGAGGTTACCCGTTTCCGGATCTTGAGTGGAGCCGACTATAATGGCGTGGGTTTCACCTTGCTTGCTTAGCTGATGGGAGTTGACTAACAAGGTGTTGATCGCTTCTGGGTAGAGTACTGTATCATCGTTGAGCCAGAGGTAATAGTCATAGTCCTGCTTCATCGCTTCAGCCCAGGCTAACCGCATTCCCCCATTCCAAAATAGGGTACCATCGCCGTGGAGAATTTTCACTTGAGGATACATCTGACGCACAGCTTCAGCGGTGCCATCAGTGCTGCTATCATCGACCAAGTAAACATCCATTGTCCACTGGGAGGGGAGTCTTTGGTTATAGAGTGCAGCTAGACAAGCCAAGGTTTTTGGCTTGCGGTTATAACAGGTCATCAGTACGGCAAGGCGATCGCGGGTCATTGGAATTTAGAGGTGGCTTGCTCTTTTGTCTTGTTCGAGTCGGATGCTTAAACATTAGATATATTAGTATCTCACATTTTCCCCTTTTGGTGATTGGACTGGCTGGAAGGAAATGGCACAGGGACGTCCACTTATCTGCTTAGATTTAGACGACCCCCTGTAAAAATGATCTTTTGTAAAAAAGTACAAAGATTTAAGTCAATATCCTTGACTATCTCGAATATTTAAAATATATATTCCGTAATCATGGAATATCGTTTGGGACTTACGTATAATGTCTATTAGAGAAGCTTCAGTAATTGTTAATCCTCATGGATCGGCATTTACAAACCTTTTATGGTGTACTCCAGGTACTTATATAATTGAATTGTTTACAGGAGAATATACGCCCCCACATTACTATTATATTAGTCATGTATTGGGGCTAAATTATTCATATATTGTAGACGGATCGTCCAAACATAAACGTCATGGAAGCGGTACAAAAAATATATCATCTGATATGACGGTTGACGTGGAAGTCTTGAACAGAGAACTCACAAAAATACTAGGCTAATGATTTTGTCTGAAATACCAACAAATGGAGATGTCAACAGTGCTTACTGATATTTCTCGGAAATTAAATCGCGTTATGCTCAAGGGTTTTCACGGTTTCTTGAAAAGATTTTTAATAAAGGATTGCCCCTATAGACTAGAAAAAATTGGCAGTGACTATGGGGGGTGGGTTGTCCCAACGAATCTAATAAAACCTGATTGGGTATGCTACTGCGCTGGTGTTGGTGAAGATATAACCTTCGATTTAGGCATTATTGAAAGATTTTCCTGCAATGTCTTCGCCTTTGAGCCTACACCTAGAGCGAAAAAGTATGTCGGAAAAATAGCCGTAAACAATAAAAAATTTCACTTTTATCAAATTGGTCTTTGGTCAAAAGATTCTATCCAAAAATTTTTTGTTCCGACTAACCCACGCTTCGTTTCTCATTCTATTTTAAATTTGAGTGAAACCCAGGATTTTTTTGAGGCGAATTGTCAACGCTTATCGACAATTATGCAAAATCTAGAACATGAAAAAATTGATTTACTTAAAATGGATATTGAGGGAGCAGAACATGAAGTCTTGAAAAGTCTTATAGAAGACAATATCGATATCAAAGTGATTGGTGTTGAGTTTGAACCAATGTCATTTTTAAAGGTGATTATTTCAACGTTTAAGTTGATGTCTTATAAATATAGTCTGGTCAGTATTGACGGTAGGAACTATACATTTATTAAAACACAAATTTTAAATGTATAGGTAAGCTCGTGAATCGGGAGCATCCCGTTTTGGACAAAGCATTACCTCAAGTAACGCAATTGCAAGGGTTTTAGCCCCATTCAAAGAGCCAACGTGCCAAATTGGGATTCTCCCCGTGAATCTCTTTTTGCTTACTACACTTTTCCAGAGTTTTTAAGTGTAAGAAAATAGAATGTCCTGGTACAACTTAATATAGCTTTTAGCTTGGATATCCAGAGTAAAGTTTTGTTCAAACATATCTCTCGATCGGAGTGAACATGCTTGTCGTCGTTGTTCATCCTGCAATACCCAAGCAATCCCATTAGCTAAGTCTTTCGTGTCATAAGGGTGGGCTAAATAGCCATTCCACTGGTGTTCAATCATATCAGGCATCCCGCCAATATTGAAGGCAATGCTAGGTGTACCACAAGCGATCGCTTCCATTACTGTGTTAGGCAAGTTATCTTGAACCGAGGGGGCAACAAACACATCTGCAGCTGCATACACCAGTGCCAGGGAGATATCATCGTTGAGTTTACCCAGATAGTGAGCCTTAAAGCCGAAGTCAGGCTGGGGACTTGGCGCAGATGAACCGAAAACCACTAATTCGGTTTTGTATTGGTTTTCTGACTGGCTTAAGCATTGTAAAGCAGGTTGAAGCAGATGAAATCCCTTCCGGTGATCGCTGGTAGAACCCATTGCTCCAAACAAGAGGAGTTGTTTATCCTGAGGTAATTTGAGCAGTTCTCGCGCTAAACGTTTATCGATTGGCTTATACTGTTCAGGATCAAGACCATTGGCAATCACTTCCACCCGCCTATCTTTGAACAGAGAACTGGAACGTACACACTTGGCTAACCAAGTGCTGGGTGTCACGAGGGTAAGATTAATATTTTTCCAAGCTTTGGTTTTACGCTGCCATACCCAGCGGGATAGATCCCAATTTTGACCACTTTGGAGTAGAGGACAGTTACCGCAGGAGTTGGTATAGCGATCGCAATCTTGGCTATAGTGACACCCACCAGTAAATGCCCACATATCATGAAGTGTCCAGACGATGGGTTGCTTTAACTGAGCCAAGGTTTCAATTTTTAAGAAGCCGCCACAAACCCAATGTAGGTTAAGGATATCGGGAGCAAGTTTAGTCGTTTTGGGGGACACCTGATCAGGAAGCCATTCTAAAGACAGTTTCGTGTGGTCACAATTACGGTAAAGTCGCAAGGGGAAGCGGTCTAAAGTCGGCTTGAGGATACCTAACGCTTTGCTTAAATTGGTCTTCTGAGCGAATACTGTTCTATCGTCACTCGATTTTTTATCGACCAGCATTTGCGAGGGGACTCCAAGGCGCTGGAGTCCCTGATGGAGTCGGTAAGCAGCAATAGCAGCGCCACCACTGATATCAGATGTACTCAGATGTAAAACTTGCATTTAATGAAACTGGTGGTGAAAAGATTTAAAGTACCTTGAGTATTGTAGTCTATAAAAATACTAGGCTATACGCTGGTAGCGATGAAATCCTCCTACAACTACACCCCTGTAAAAAATAAAACCCGTAAGTCAGCTTAAATAGGTTTTACTGAACTTGCCAGACAAAACTGTTAGAGATAGGCTTATACTAGCTATATGATTCGCTTTTAAACGCATCAGGCAGGTAGATGTAATTTTTGTTTTAGGGAGATTTTAGAGCAATGAAGCTAAACTTTATTATAATAGGCGCTCAAAAATCAGGATCTACGTTTGTACAAGAAATCTTGTCCGAACATCCAGAAGTTTTCATGGTTCCCAAGGAAAGACCATTTTTTGAAGATCCTGACTATGGAAAAATGGATTTCCAAGAATTTGAAAAGTTATTTGCTGAAGTAACTACAGAGAAAGCTGTAGGAATGAAACGACCAAGTTATTATGGAAAATTTGAAGTTCCAGAGAGACTCTATCGGCACTTTCCCAATATCAAACTAATTCTAGTTCTTCGTAATCCAATAGAAAGGAGTATTTCCGCTTATTATCATTATATGAAAGATGGATTCATCCCCGTAAAAAATATAGAAGAGGGCATGGTAAAAATAATCAATGGTGAATATAAAAATACTTACAAAAGAGCAAATGAAATTATTGAATTTAGTTTTTATTATAAACATATCATGCACTATTTAAAATATTTTAATATAAATCAAATTCATATAACTCTATTTGATAATCTCAAAAAAGATACATTAGCTGAAATAAGTTCCATATTTAAATTCTTAGAAATCGATCCTAACTATAAGCCAAAATATTTGGATAAACGCCCACAATCTGGTGTGTATTCATTACACAGTATAAAAATTTTTCGCCTAAAAAATTATTTTATTTACACCTATAATCAAGATCGTACAAGGGTAGTTCCCAAAAAAAGCAATATATGGTAAAAATTTATAGCCAAAATAATTATGCTATTTTATAGTAAATTTATAAGCAAACTTTTCAATCAACAAAAGCCGCAATTGACTTCACTTTTAAAGTTAAAATTACTTGAACTATACAAAAATGATATAGATTCTCTTTCTAGACTTATAGGAGAAAACTTAGAAAATTGGAAAAAATAGAAAATACAGAAAGTAAGTTAATCAATCAAATATATAATAACTTTGCGTAACTGAGGAATGTTTCGTTATTATTTAGGGCTTGCTGCATAAGCGTGTAAAATAGACCAGATAAGGGTTTCCAGCCATTTTTCGACCCAACAAGTGCAAGGTTTTTACACTATAACCGTCTTGCATCCTGGAATTTTCGCCGACAACAGCACCAAATTTTACCTCGACAGAGGGTCAACATCGAGCGAAGTCGAGATGTTAAAACCATTGCCCATTGCCTATTCCCTATTGCCTCTCCCCACCACAAGACTTATTCAGCAGACCCTATTTATTCTACACAAAAAGCTCGGATAGCATAGGCACTACAATCACAGCTAGTCAATTTTAATTGGCTGATCAGTCTGAAAATTTATTTAATAATTTGTTCCAGATCAAATTCTTTCTTTTTGGAATACCAACATAGCTACCTAGATATTCATTGAATTTATCAATAGGAATATTCCAAAACTTAGATTTATTATACACAACTTCATTAAAAAGCAATGCCAATCCTTTATTTTTTTCATTAGGTAAATGCCAAATGGGAATTTTCAAATCATTAAAGCTAACATTATTAAACCGTTGTAAAGTCCAAATGCGCTTAATATATTCTTGAGCTTCTACAATATCAAATAGACCTTTGTTATAGACAAAACTGGCGATATATTCATTAGTATGACTGGTTGAAGGTCATTTGTATAGATGATATGTTTTTCATGAGGATTACATCTTACAGATGAACAAATGAAGTTAGTCGCTAATTTCCAATATATTTTTTTCCTTTGTTCACGACTTTTTGAACCTAATTGTGGATAGTGAATATCCGAATCTTCAACTGTGTTGTCTACACAAATGCTTGTGACTATATTGATCATAGTATTTTGAGCCTATAAAGCCTTTTTTAAAACTTATTTACAGCTAAGTTATTTTGCATTAAGTTATGATAACCCTTTGGTTAACATCCTCATCAATACTCACACATCATGATTCTTTATATTTTACACCAGACCGAAAAAAAACAGCCATCCTCCTTTTTGGCTGAACGGCAAACTTCTTGACGAAAGCTGCATCCAAAAGGATAAGCGGCTTATCCTACCATACCCAACGAGATAAAACGGGAGCATCCCAATTTGGCAGGTTGGCTCTTTGAATGGGGCTGAAACCCTTGCAATTGCGTTACTTGAGGTAATGCTTTGTCCAAAACGGGATGCTCCCTATATTAAGTCCTCTGGAAAAAGAAAAAGTAGAAGAAATACTACAAAAAGAGATTCAATTAATTAATAAACTTAGAGACTATGAACAAAGCATCCAGCCTTTAGTATAGAGTTACTTTTCTATACACTGAGATCGGGGCGTGTTTGTTAGCACAAGCCCATCTTTAATCAAACTGTGTTGCAACATCCGATGAAATTTTTCAGCAATCACAATTAACCCATAATAGGATTCTACATAGTCACGCCCTCTTTTTCCTTTTTCCTGTCGCTGTTGCTGCGAATCTAGCAGGTGGACAATGGCTTCGCGTAACTGGATAACATTCCGTTCTTCGACAAAAACAGAAACATCTTTCTCTCGAACAGCATAGGAAATACCACCACAACTAGTCAGCACACAGGGTAAACCACAGGACATGGCTTCTAGATTAACCACACCAAAATATTCTTCCCACGACCCAATACTTACCGCATGATTCACAAAGACATCCACACCTGCTAAAATATCAGGAATTTCCCCATGGGAAACTGAATTCAGAAAAATAACCTGATCACTCAACCCCCGTTCTGTGACTTCGGCTTCTAGCAGAGAGCGCATCGCACCTGAACCCAACAATTCCAGTTGCACATTACTGCGCGATCGCAATAAGGGAGTCATCGCTTCTAAAATATAGAGTAGCCCCTTTTCCGGCTCCATCCTAGATACGACCAACACTCGCAGTATACCATCTTTCTCAGACCGTTTCGGTTTGGGTGTAAACCGTTGAGTATCGACGGGGTGTCCCAAAATCCTAAATTTAGGAGCAATAACTTGATCAAATAACCCTAGTTCTTGAAAGCGCTCAATGCACTTGGGAACAGTAACAATGATTCCTGTAGTCTGATGCAGCGCTTTTCTAAGCCAAAAGCGTCGTTTCAACTGAAAATTCAAGTTTTTAGGGGTTCTGTCAAAGGTTTTCGAGGCATCAAACCAAACTGGCTTTTTGAGCTGATGCGCGATTCTAATCGCTAGTAAACCTTGGAGATAGGTCGTGGGATCAACCGTCAAAATACCATCAGCTTGAACAAAAATCGGCTCAAGGGATTTATGAATCGCCCCTAATTTTGGAATCCCTAGCTTTTGTAACCTGGATTTCCAGGCTGTTTGGGGAATAGAAATAATTTCAAAGGCTGGATCATGATACTGATCCCCTTCTGATTTGACGATGGTGAACCGATAGCCATAATGCTTCTGAAGATATTTGTAAATTGAGGCTTGAGCCTCAAACGCTGTATTATTTCCAATAACGCCAGGGCGAAATGATACCAGTTTAATCATAAGTTAGCCCTTGTCGAGACATTAGATTTATACGACCTGATAGCTCTAAGTTTAACATCAGTAAACCCTGCGGTTTGTAGTCGGTGCTTTAGCCTCCACTTACATGATTAAAGCTTACTACAAATTCGGTTATATTAACATCCTTTGATTTAAGCGGAATGGCTATCTGAACCATGCAGCATTTGTTCTTCTACAACAACGTCTTGGTATGTTCCAGACTTGACGATACGACCTTGCTCAAGCACGTAAACCCAATCACAATGTTCAATGGTAGAAAGACGGTGAGCAATGATGATCATTGTTTTAGTTCCACTTAGGGACTTAATCGCCTCAGTTACTAAAGTTTCTGTCTCCGAATCCAAAGCCGATGTCGCCTCATCCATGACTAAAATTTCCCGTTCATGGTAGAGTGTCCGGGCAATTCCCACCCGCTGACGCTGTCCCCCTGACAAGCGTACTCCTCGTTCACCAAGCGTCGTTTTAATGCCATCTGGTAACTGTTTGACTAACTCTTCTAACTGGGCGGCTTTAATGGAATTATCTAGTCGTTTTGGATCAATCAAATGATCAGGAACACCAAAAGCAATGTTGCGCTCAAGCGTATCATCGATCAGAAAAATAGATTGAGGAATATAGCCAACTAAATTTTGCCAAGAACGTAAGTTAACATAGATAGATTGATCGTCAACTCTAATGTCTCCGCTCTCTGGCATAAGCAGACCTAAAATCACATCAGCTAACGTAGTTTTTCCAGAGCCAGATTTACCAATAAACGCAATCGACTTGCCTTTTTTCAAGCTCAAAGAAATTTCATGGAGAGCAGGTGTGTCAGTGCCAGGATAACGATACGTTACTTGATCCAGTACAATCTGTCTAGCAAAATGCATGGCTTGATTGTTAGCCAAATTAGAAGCTGACAAACTATTGGATTTGGATAAAAAGGAATGATTACTAGCGCAAAGCTGTTCAATTGCTTTCAGTTCTAAATAGAGTCGATTAAGTGTGTAACTTGAGTTTCTCAGCTTGCCCATTACCGTCATAAACTGACTAAAGGATGGAATTAAGCGAATAGAAGCTACTACAAAAATGCTGAGAACAGATGTTAAATTTTCAGAATCATTTAATAAGATAAATAGAGAAGTAAAGCCAATAATAAACGTAATAAAGATTCCCTCCATTAAAAGACGAGGAAGAAGTTGTAATGTATTATAAGAACTTATAACATAACTGTATCTCTGAGCTTGCTCATCCATCTGCTCTTGAAAATAATTTTCGCAACCAATAATCCGCGTCTCTTTAAATCCTCCTAAAGCATGATTTAATACACGAATAGCACTGGCTCTCGACTGAGAGGCTTCCCGTCCAAAGTAAACAAGTTTTTTCCTAAATCGATTGTAAAATAGCAACGTCAATAGCAATAAAATTGTGATGGTCGCTGTTGCTATGGCATCCGTATAAGCTAATAAAATTACTATGAAAATTATGATAAAAAATTCTGAAATTAATTTAAGCAACGAAATCATAATGTCATTGCAAAAATTATTTACTTCATGAAAGGAATTGTGCAGCAAGTTTGCTGTATTTGCCTTTAAATAAAAAGTAAAAGGTGCAGACAAATAAGCATTCATTAACCTTAGCCTAAGTTTTTTTAACTGATGATAACTAAATTTATAGATATATCTTTGAATACACCAAGATAAAATTAATTTTACATAAAACAAAATAGCAACAAATAACCCCAAAATTAAAATAAAGCTTTGAATAGAATCTGTTCCAGATAGGTGGTAAATTTGTGATAATCTAGAACTCTGATTGATTGACTCGGGTTTAATTGCCAAGCTTGTGAATGGTCCGATAAGGCCTATACTAACTGTATCGAGTAACGGAGTAAACAAAAATAAGAGCAATAGAGGAATCAAGCAACTTTTATTTGAGGGCAGAACATAGAAGAATTTTACTAGATAGTTTTTCATTAGGTAAATGCTTTCCTTGTGAGTACCATTTATGTTCCCAGCGAACTAGGAGTGATAGCCAACTGAGAGTAATTCAGATCAATCCAATGATTTTAAC